>JAEYTM010000228.1 GCA_023434015.1 Pseudomonadota bacterium
CCGGGTCCGAAGGCGATGCCGCGCAGCGGGCCGGCGGTGATCAGGCCGAAGCGGCCGAACTGGATCGGCTGGGCGTTGTCGGTGGCGATGAACTGGGGCTGGCCGGCGGGGGTGCCGGCGATGGTGCCCTGATGGCGCGCACGGGCCTGGTACCAGCAGCGGTCGTTGCGGCCGGATTCGCAGCCGACGCCGGTGTAGCCCTCGTTAACCCCCTTCTCGACGCTGTACTCGCCGCTGACCGTGATGTGACCGCGGCCGTCCGCGAAGGCCGTGCCGCCGGCCGCCTGGGCGGTGACGCTCTTGTTGTCGCCGTAGGTGGAGATGCCGGTCAGGACGTTGGCCTTGAAGCCGGTGAAGCGTTTGTTGGTCACGAAGTTGACCACGCCGGCGACGGCGTCGGAGCCGTAGGAGGCCGAGGCGCCGCCGGTCACCACGTCGACCCGGTCAATCAGCAACTGCGGGAACTGGCTGATGTCGGTCACGCCGGTGTTGTAGGCCGGCACCACACGCTGGCCGTCGAGCAGGGTCAGGGTGCGGATGGTGCCCAGGCCATGGATGCCGAACGAGCTGAGACCGGTATTGCCCGCACTGGTGGTGGTGTTGCCGACGGTGGTGCCTGTGCTGCCCATCAGTGACGGCAGGGTGTTCACGGCGGAGAAGATGTTGCTCTGCCCCTGCCGGGCGATTTCCTCGGCGCCGAGAATGGTGGTCGGGGTCGGGGCTTCATAGCCTGAGGCGGTGATCCGGGTGGCGGTGACGACGACTTCCTGGATTTCGCTCTGCGCCAAGGCGGCGCCGGCAAAGGTCAGCGCGAGCGCGAACGTCGACGCGCCCGCCAAAAGGCGGCTGGATCGATGGATCATTCTAAGTCCCCTCCCTGGGATGGCCGCGTAGCTTGACAGCGCTATCATACCGGCGTTCTGCGGCTGTATACTGTCCGCCGAGGGCCAGCAACGGCGCTATGTGACCGCTCCCATTTTGTGCGGAGACCGTGGCAAAAACGCCACCATCGGTTGTACAAAAACGAACGGCCGTTCGCCTCAGTATCGCCATCCGGCGGGGTTTTCCTCGGGTTTCACCCGAAGGAGCAGTCCATGGCCCAGGTCCACTACGGCGTGGTGAAACAGGACGACGGCTGGGCGATCATCGGCGAGAACCTGCGGATCGGCGGCTATGCGCGACGCAGCAGCGCGGTGGTCGCCGCCCGGCGCCTGGCCGAGAAGTCGGGCGGCCTGCCGGTGAAGCTGCACATCCAGGACGAGGGCGGCGAACTGCTGCCGCCTTCGGAGATCGTCCCTCGCGACTGATTCCGCTTGGATCGCGCCATGCCGCTTCTTCTGCAGCCCCGCCCGAGATCATCGATGGCCTCGCCGACACCGCAGGCTCACCGCCCCTCGCCCAGGCCGCATCGTCGAGCCGGTGACGCGGCTAGCTCACCGGCCCCAGTAGCGGTAACACCAGGCGTCGGTGAAGCCCGCCTTGCGGTAGAGGGAGCGGGCCGGGTTCGGCTCCTCGACCTGCAGGAAGACGCCGGTGACGCCGCGGGCGGCGATGGCGCGGCCCAGGGCGGTGAGGACCTGGCTGGCGAGGCCCCTGCCCTCGCGGCCGCGGGCGGTGCGCATGCCGTGGATCCCCGCCCAGCCGCCAGCGAAGGCGGCCACTCCGACGGCGACGATGCGGCCGTCCTCGCGGGCGGCCGCGTAGACGGCGTCGCGGGCGCGTAGCAGGGCCGCGACGCGGCTGACGCCATCCTCGGCGTCGAAGCCCTCGCCGGTGAAGACCGCCGCCCAGTCGCCCTCGGGCCGCTGGACGATCTCGCCGGCCTGGTCGCGAAAGGCGGCGAGCCGCTGGACGTCGCCGATCGCGACGACCGTTGGTCGGGCGCCGAGGTAGCCGCGGGCGGCGAGGGCCTCGCCGACGGCCGCCAGGCCGGGGGCCTCCGCGACGCGGAAGGCGGGCTGCAGGCCCTCGGTCCAGTAGGCCGCCTCAATGTCGGACAGGGCGGCGGCGCTGGTCTTGTGGCTCAGCGGAACGGCGGATTTGGCGCGGCCGATGGCGCCGCCATCGAGCGGGACCAGCCAGCCGTCGATCTCGATGACCTTCGCCGGGGCCACGCCGGCCACGGTGGCCCGCTCGATCCCCTCGACGTCGTGGATCACCCGCGGTCCCGCATCAGCCGGGCCTTGTCGCGCTGCCAGTCGCGGGCGGCGGTGGCCTCGCGCTTGTCGTGTTCCTTCTTGCCCTTGGCCACCGAGACCTCGAGCTTCGCCAGCCCCTTGTCGTTCCAGTAGAGCCGGGTCGGGATGAGCGTGCGCCCTTCCCGCTGGACGGCGCCGATCAGCTTGTCGATCTGCTTACGCTTGAGCAGCAGTTTCCGATGGCGGCGAGGCTCGTGGTTGAAGTGCGGGCCGGCCTGGGCGTAGGGCGGGATGTCGGCGTTGACGAGGACGATCTCGTTCCCCTCCACCGCCGCATAGCTCTCGGCGATGTTGGCGCGGCCGTTGCGCAGCGACTTCACCTCGGACCCGGTCAGGGCGAGGCCGGCCTCGATGCTTTCCTCGAGGAAGTAGTCGAACCGGGCCCGCCGGTTCTCGGCGATCAGCTTGCGCGGCGCCTCGGCCATCTAGATGACGCCCGCGTCCCGCATCGCGGCGAGCACCTCGGCGCGCGAGGCCTCGGAGGCCGGGGCGATCGGCAGGCGCACGTCCTCGGCGCACAGGCCCAGATGGGACAGGGCGAACTTGGTCGGCGACGGCGAGGCGTCGGTGAACAGGGCGCGGTGCAGGCGCACAAGCCGGTCCTGGCCGTAGAGCGCCCCGCTCCAGTCGCCGGACATGGCGGCCTCGTAAAAGGCGGCGCACTGTTCCGGCGCGACGTTGGCGGTGACCGAGATGCAGCCATGGCCGCCATGGGCCATGTAGCCGAGCGCCGTCGGATCGTCGCCCGACAGCATCACCCAGTCCTCGCCGCACATCAGCCGCTGGAAACTGGCGCGGGTCAGGTCGCCGGTGGCGTCCTTGATCCCGACGATGTTCGGCAGCTTCGACAGCCGGGCCAGGGTGTCGTTGGAGATGTCGACGCTGGTGCGGCCCGGCACGTTGTAGATCAGCACGGGCAACTGCACGGCCTCGTTGATCGCCGCGTAGTGGGCGTAGAGGCCCTCCTGGCTGGGGCGATTGTAATAGGGCGTGACCACCAGGGCGGCGTCGGCGCCGACGGCCTTGGCGTGGCGGACCAGCTCGATGGCCTCGGCCGTGGCGTTGGAGCCGGCGCCGGCGATCACCGGCACGCGGCCTCGGGCCGTGGCGACGCACAGCTCCACCACCCGGCGATGCTCGTCGTGGCTGAGGGTGGCGGTCTCGCCGGTGGTGCCGACGGGCACCAGGCCGTGGACCCCGCCGGCGATCTGGCGCTCGACAAGGGCGACGAACGCGTCCTCATCCACCGCGCCATTGCGGAAGGGCGTAACCAGCGCCGGGATGACGCCCTTGAACATGGAATCGGACATGGTCTGCAAAAAGCCGTGAAGATAGCGCTTGTTGGGGAGACGTTCAGGTTTGACGCGACAATATGGCGGCGTGGGTACGACCCGCAATGTCCGTATGCAAGTCCGCGAGACGAGGGGCGAAAGTTGCACTCCAAGACCCGCAAGGCGTTCCTGGTCGCCGGCATAGTCCTGATGGCGGGGGCGGTGGCCCGCGCCCAACCGGCTGACCCGGTCGGCGATCTCCTGGCGCGAACCTCCGCCCCTGCCCCGGCGCCCGCCTCGGCGCGGGAAACACAGGCCGTGCGTTACACGGCCCGCCAGCCCCTGTCCGCCAGCGATTCCGCCGCCTTCCGCCGGGCGCTGGAGGCCGGCCGCCGGTCCGACGTCTCCGGCGCGCGCGCCGCCATCGCCTCGATCAGCGATTCGCTGGCCCGGAAGGTGGCGACCTGGGCGCTGATCGACGGCAATTCCGATTCGCTGGGCTTCCAGGAGCTGGACCAGGCGCGCCGCGAGTTCGCCGGCTGGCCGCGCGAGGCCCGCCGCCAGGCGGCGCCCGAGAAGCTGCTGGAGACCTCTGGCAAGTCGCCCGCACAGATTGTCGCCTGGTTCGGCGGTGCCGAGCCGCAGACGGCCGAGGGCGCCATGGCGCTCGCCTCGGCCGAGCGCAGCCTGGGCCGCCAGCAGGAGGCGGCGAAGCTGATCCGCGCCTGGTGGCGGGACCGTAGCTTCGAAGCCTCGCCCCAGCGCGCGATGCTGACCCGCTTCGGCGACATGTTGACCGTGGACGACCATGTGCGCCGCGCCGACATCCTGCTCTACGGCCCGCAGGGGCCGGCGGCGCGTGAGGTGGTGGCCCTGCTGCCGGCCCAGCACCAGCAGGCGGCGATGGCCCGGATCGCCCTGCGCTCCGACGCCGCCAACGCCAACGACCTGGTTTCGGCCCTGCCCCCGGGCCTGGCGCAGAGCCCGGGCGTCGCCTTCGAGCGCGCCGCCTTCCTGCGGCGCAAGGGGCTGGACAACCTGGCCGTCGCCCAGCTGCCCTATTTCCCGCGCGAACTGGCCACCTCCGAACAGGCCAGCCGGATCTGGGGCGAGCGCTACCGGCTCATCCTGTCCAGCATCCGCAACCGGGACGCCGCGGCGGCCTACGCGGCGGCGGCCAACAGCGGCCTGACCAGCGGCGGCGACGCGGCCGACGCGGAGTTCTACGCCGGCTGGCTGGCCCTGACCCGGCTGAACAATCCACAAGGCGCGGCGAAGCATTTCGAGACCCTGGCCGGGATCGGCCGCTCGCCGATCACGCGGGGCCGGGCGCTCTACTGGCAGGGCCGCGCGGCCGAGGCGCTGGGCGATCAGGTGGCGGCGCAGAACTATTATGTCCAATCCGCGCAGCACAACACGACCTTCTACGGCCAGCTCGCCGGGGAGAAGCTGGGCCTGCGGCTGAACATCGGAACCGATCCGGCGCTGACGCCGGCGCATCGCAACAGTTTCGAGGCCCGCGAGCCGGTGCAGGCCGCGCGGCTGCTGTTCGATCAGGGCCAGCGGGACCTGTTCCGGGTGTTCGTGCTGGCGCTCGACGACAGCCTGCCGACGGTCGAGGACCAGGCGCTGCTGGTCGACCTGGCGCGCGGCTACGGCGACCAGGACACCTCGATGAAAGTGGTCCGCGCCGCCGCGCAGCGCGGCTTCATCCTGCCCCAGCGGGGCTATCCGACGCGCGAGGCGCCCGAGGTGGCCAACCGCCCGGAGCCCGCCCTGGTGATGGGCATCACCCGTCAGGAGAGCGGCTTCGACCCGCTGGTGCGCTCCGGCGTCGGCGCGCGCGGCATGATGCAACTGATGCCGGCGACGGCCCAGGCGGTCGCCCGGCGGATCGGCGTCAGCTACGGCCCGAGCATGCTGGACGAGCCGGACTACAACATGCGCCTCGGCTCGACCTATCTCGGCCAGATGATCGGGCAGTTCTCCGGCTCCTACATCATGGCGATCGCGGCCTATAACGCCGGCCCGGGCCGGCTGCCGCAGTGGACGGCTTTCTGCGGCGACCCGCGCGGCGCGGGCACGGACCCGATCGACTTCATCGAATGCATCCCCTTCTCCGAGACCCGCAACTACGTCATGCGGGTGACGGAAGGCATGCAGGTGTACCGGGCGAGGCAGAACGGCGGCTCGGCGCCGATCACCCTGTCGGCCGACCTGGCGCGCGGCGGTTACGGCTATCCGGCCTTCCCGGTGGTGGCCTCGGGCGGGATGGCGCCGGTGGCGAACTAGCCGCCCAGCCGCCGGGCCACGACGAGCGGGCCTTCGGCCGTCTCCCGCAACCGGCCGTCCAGACCGAAAGCCGCCGCCAGCACGGCCGGATCTAGCGCCAGCGCCGGCGGGCCGTCGGCGACGACCCCGCCGGCGTGGAGCACGCAGAGGCGGTCGCAGAAGCGGGCGGCGAGGCCCAGGTCGTGCAGGGTCAGAACCACCGCAGCGCCACGGGCGGCCTCCTCGCGGAACAGGTCGAGCGCCAGCAGCTGGGCGTCGGGGGCGAGGCCGGCGACGGGCTCGTCGGCGACCAGCAGCGGGGCCCGGGCGGCCAGCAGGCGGGCGAGCAGCGCCCTCGCCCGCTCGCCACCGGACATCTCCAGCACGCCGCGGCTCTCCAGGCCCTGAAGGCCGACGCGGTCCAGAGACGCCATCGCGGCTTCGCGTGCGCGGGCCGGCGGCTGCTGGAAGGCGCCCAGGGCCGCGACCCGCCAGGCCGGCAGGTTCCAGCCGACCCGACGCTCCTGCGGCAGGTAGGCGGCGAGCGCGGCGCG
>JAEYTM010000232.1 GCA_023434015.1 Pseudomonadota bacterium
CCGCGGTCGGCGCCATCGTCGCCGCCGGGATCGCGCCCGGAGCGCGGGTGATCGCCACCGACATCAATCCGCGAGCCCTGCGCTTCGCCCGCGTCAACGCCGCCCATGCTGGCCTTGCCATCGAGACCCTGAAGGCCGACGGCCTGGAAGGCGCGCCGGAGCGTCTGGAAGTCGCCCTCGCCAATCCCCCCTACATGGTCGCCAGCGACCAGACCTATCGCGACGGCGGCGCGTTGCACGGCGCCCGCGTCTCTCTTGACTGGACCGCCGCCGCCCTCCCCCGCCTGGCGCCCGGCGGGCGGTTGCTGCTCTACACCGGCAGCGCCATCGTCGATGGGTGCGACAGGCTGCGGGCGGCCCTGGAGGATCTCGCCGCGCGGACCGGCTGCGCCCTCCGCTACCGCGAGATCGATCCGGACGTCTTCGGCGAGGAGCTGGAGACGCCGGCCTATGCGGAGGTCGAGCGCATCGCGGTCGTCGGCGCGGTGATCACGAAACCGACCTGACCCGCGACCCGGCGCCGCCTATATGAGGCTCCGACGCCTGGAAGCCGCAGGAGCCCTGCCGATGACGCTGAAGACCGTGGCCGCGCAGCACGCCGCCTACCGCGACGACATCGGCGACCTGCAGACCCGGCGACCGGTGCCCGGACCTCGGGTGGAGCAGGTCGATCCATTCCTGTTCCTCAATCACCACGGCCCGCAGACCTATGGCCCGAACAACCACGGCCTGCCGTTCGGGCCGCATCCGCACCGCGGGTTCGAGACGGTCACCTTCATCCTCGAAGGCGAGCTGGCCCACCTGGATTCCGCCGGGCACGAGAGCATCATCCGCGCCGGCGGGGTCCAGTGGATGACCGCCGGCTCCGGCCTGGTGCATGCCGAGATCTCGCCCGACGACTTCAAGCGCGCGGGCGGGTCGCTGGAAATCCTGCAGCTTTGGGTGAACCTACCGGCGCGGCTGAAGATGACCACGCCGCGCTACACAGGCCTGCAGGCCGAGGCGATTCCGGCGCTGGCCGCCGACGACGGCCGCGCGACCGTGAACCTGATCGCGGGCGAATGGGCCGGCCGCAAGGGCCCCTTCGACTCCCTGACCGGCGTCTTCATGACCACCGTCGAGCTGCGACCGGGCGCGACCGTCGCCTTCGACGGCGCCGAAGGCCGTAACATCTTCCTTTATGTGGTCCGGGGCGAGATCGCCGCGAACGGGACGCCGACCAAGGCCTGGAACCTCGTTCAGATGAGCCTTGAGGGCGACCGCGTGGAACTGAACGCAACGACGGACGCCGTCGTCCTGTTTGGCCACGGCGAACCCATCGCGGAGTCCGTGGTCGCCCACGGACCGTTCGTGATGAACACGCGCGAGGAGATCATCCAGGCGATCCAGGACTACCAGGCCGGCAGGTTCGACGCCGTCACCGCCTGACGACCTTCGCCGGCTATGCCGCGACGGCGGCGCAGGCTATGGCGGCGGCCATGCAGGCCGCGATCCTGACACAAGCGCCCTGGCGGGACCCGACCACGGTGCTGTCCGCCCTGGGGGAGCAGCCCTGGACGATCGGCTTCGTGTCGGGCGGCCCCGACGCTGCCTGGTCCTATGTCGCGGCCGAGCCCGATGCCGTGCTGAGCCTGGAAGCCGACGACCCGCGCGACGCGTTCGAAGCCCTGCGGGCGTTTGCTGGCCCAACGGCCGCCAGCATCGCCGGCGGCCCGCCATTCCAGGGCGGCGTGGCCGGTCTGTTGAGCTATGACCTGGGCGACCGCATCGAGCGGCTCGGTCTTGACCGCCTGGACGGCTGGCCGGATCTCGCCTGCGCCCGCTATCCGTCGATGCTGGCGTTCGACCATCGTCAGGGTCGCGTCCTGGCCATGGGACGCGGTGAGACGCAGGCGACGGCGGAGCAGAATATGCGCCGGGCGCTCGGCTGGCTGGATCTCCCCTCTCGCGCGTCAGTCGCCCCTGCCGCGGAACTGACCGCCAGTGATCCGGAGGCCTACGAGACCGCCGTGGACGAGGTGGTGTCACGCATCCGCAGCGGCGAGATCTTCCAGGCCAACATCGCCCGGCGCTGGACCGGCCGTCTCTCCCAGGGCGCCGCTCCGGTCGACCTGCTGACGGAACTGGCGACCGCCAGCCCGGCGCCGTTCGCCGCCTATCTGCGGCTGGCCGACCGGGCGCTGGTCTCCAATTCGCCGGAGCGTTTCGTCGAGGTGGCTCGCGACGCCACAGGTCTCCTCGCCCGCACCCAGCCGATCAAGGGCACGGCGCCGCGCGGCGCCACCGCCGAGGCCGACGCCGCCCTCGCCGCCGAGCTGCGGGCCTCGCCCAAGAACCGGGCCGAGAACCTGATGATCGTCGACCTGATGCGCAACGATCTGTCGCGCGTCTGCGACCGTGTCGAGACGCCGGAATTGTTCGAACTGGCCAGTTTCGCCAACGTGCATCACCTGGTCTCGACCGTCATCGGTCGCCTTCGGCCAGGCGCCGACGCCGTCGATCTGCTGCGCGCGACCTTCCCGCCGGGCTCGATCACCGGCGCGCCGAAGGTTCAGGCGATGAAGGTCATTTCGCGGTTGGAGGCGCCACGGGGCCCCTTCTTCGGCTCGATGTTCCATCTGGGCTCGGACGGCGCCCTGGATTCCAACGTGCTGATCCGCACCGTCGCCTTCGCAAGGGACGCTCAGGGCTGGCGGGCGGAGGCCCGGGCCGGCGCAGGCATCGTCGCCGACAGCGACCCGGCGCTGGAGCGACGCGAGACGGAAACCAAGATTTCGCTGCTCGCCGCGGCCCTGACGCGGAACTAGGCGGCGGCGCGCGCCGGCGGCGGCGGTGCGGCCGCCTTGGCCAGCATCCGGATAACGCAGGCAGCGGCCAGCGCCTTGTTGGGCGCATGCCCACGCGCCAGCACTTCGCCGGCCAGATCGAAAGTCGTCCAACTCCAGCCCGCGCCGTCTGCCCGGATGCGATAACCGAAGTTGGCGTGGTTCAGACTGTTCATCCCGCACTCCACATACGAGCGCCATCAACGACGGCTGCGGAGGTGTGTTCCGCTCGGACGGGCGTCAGCGGCGATTATCGACCGTCAAACATCAATTGTTGCCGGCCGGAGGTCGGGCAGACGACACAATGGCGGCACGTCTTGCGTCATAGTGATCTCCCCGAAGGCGTGTCTTCGGGCGCCGAATAGCTGTTCGGCTCCTCCGTTCCGAAGGGCGGGAGCAAATTGTCCGCATCTAAAATCTGTCCACCCCGGCGGAAGGGCGCCTTTCGCCCGGCGGAGGCCGCCCTGGATATTGTCCGGTTACCTCGACTGTTGCGAAACGGCGGCGGAGCTGAGGCATGACCAGCCGCTTCAAACCGCGCATCGCGCCCCGGCCCCTTGAATCCGTCGCACGACGGCTACGCACGCTCGCGCCGCTCACGGACGCCGAAATGGAGCTCCTGTCGAGCCTCTCCGAGCGACGGGAGCGGCACTCGGCCGGCGATGAGCTTGTGAGCGAAGGACAGGCGGCGCGCCGGCCGCGCTTCCTGATCTCCGGCTGGGCCGCGTCCCAGCGGATGCTTTCAGATGGGCGGCGACAAATCTTCGGCCTGGTCCTGCCCGGCGACGGGATCGGCATCTGCGAGCGCCCCGCGCCGCCGGCGCTGAGCGCCGTGGCGGCCTTGACCCCCCTTGAGACCGTCGACGCCGAGCCGGTCCTGGAGGCGGTGCAGTCCGGCCGCGCGCCGGGCCTAGGGCGAGCGCTGTCGATCTCGACGGTGCTCGATCAGATGCGGATGCTGGACCATATCGTCCGGCTCGGCCAGCAGACCGCCTATGAGCGGATCGCCCACTTCCTGCTGGAAATGCAACGTCGCATGGAAGCGACCGGCCTCGGCGACGCCCAGCGCTTTCCGCTGCCGCTGACGCAGGAGACGCTTGCCGACACGCTGGGCTTGAGCATCGTCCATGTGAACAGGACCTTGCAGCAGCTCCGTCGCGAGCGGCTGATCGAATTGCGGTCGGGCGTTGCGATCCTGCTGCAGCCCGACGCCCTGGCCTCCATCGCCGACTATCGGGCGCTCAAGGTGGCTCCGGCCTCGCGCACCGCCGAGCTTCAGCCGCTGAACAAGTCCGCATAGCGCTGGCGCAGCAGGTTCTTCTGAACCTTGCCCATGGCGTTGCGCGGCAGCTCGTCGACGAACATCACCCGCTTGGGCGCCTTGAAGGCAGCCAGGCGGCTGCGCGCCTCGGCGATGAGGGCCGCCTCGTCGCCCTGGCCGATCACCACCGCCACCACACCTTCGCCGAAGTCGGGGTGCGGCACGCCGATCACCGCGCTCTCCTGGACGCCGGGCAGTTCGTCGAAGATCAGCTCGATCTCCTTCGGATAGACGTTGTAGCCGCCGGAGATGATCAGGTCCTTGGCCCGGCCCGAGATCCACACCCGTCCGTCGGGATCCTGGCGGCCGACATCGCCGGTGATGAAGAAGCCGTCGACGGTGAACTCCTCGGCGGTCTTTTCGGGATTGCGCCAGTAGCCGGAGAAGACGCTCGGGCCGCGGATCTGGATCACCCCGGTCTCCTCGCCCCCGCCGACGCGCAGCTCCACGCCGGGCAGCGGGTAGCCGACGCTGCCGGGAATGCGCTCGCCGTTCAGCGGATTGGAGGTGATGATCACCGCCTCGCTCATGCCGTAGCGCTCGAGGATCCGCAGGCCGGTGCGGTCCTCGAACTCGGCGAAGGTGGATTCCAGCAACGGCGCCGACCCGGAGACGAACAGCCGCATGTGCTGCGCCCGCTCCCGCGTGAACTGACTATTGGCCAGCAGGCGGGTGTAGAAGGTCGGCACGCCCATCATCACCGTGGAGCGCGCCAGGCCGGCGAGCACCTCGGCGTCGGTGAACTTCGGCAGCCAGACCATTGGCGCACCGCTGAGGAAGGCGCAGTGCAGGGCCACGAACAGGCCGTGGACATGGAAGATCGGCAGGGCGTGCAGCAGCACGTCGTCCGGCGTGAAGCCCCAGGATTCGTGCAGGGCGAGCGCATTGGAGGCCAGGGCGCCGTGGCTCAGCATGGCGCCCTTGGACCGTCCGGTGGTGCCGCTGGTGTAGATGATCGAGGCCAGGTCGGCCGCCGCGCGGGGGACCGATGCCGCTAGCGGCGGGAACGCCGAGGCGCCGTCAACGAAGGCCGGCGCGTCGGTGATGAACACGCGCGGCTCGGCGTCGTCGACAAAGTACTGAATTTCGCTCGATGTGTAGGCGGCGTTCAGGGGCAGGAACACCGCCCCGGCCTTCAGCACGCCGAGATAGACCATCACCGCCTGATGGCTCTTCTCCACCTGCATGCCGACCCGGTCGCCGGGCTCCACGCCCTCGGCGATCAGCCGCGCGGCGACGCGGGCGGCCGCGTCCTCAAGGGCGCCGTAACTGATCTCGGAGCCATCGCTGAGCAGGAAACAGGGGCGACCGCGGTCTTCGGGAAAACGGCTGGCGAGCAGGTCGTAGAGATTCTCGGACATGATCCCTGATTAGCGAGCGGGCCGAGCCTTCGCTAGTTGCGGCGTCTGCTAGCCGGTGTTCCTCAGGCCGGCCGCCACCCCGTTGATGGTCAGGTGGATGCCCTCGCGCACCGCCTCGTCGTCGTCGCCGCGCCGCCGACGGCGGATCAGCTCGATCTGCAGATGGTTCAGGGGATCGATGTAGGGCAGGCGCGAGCGGATCACCGCCGCCAGGTCCGGATTGTCGTCGAGCAGGGCGGTCTGGCCGGTGATCGCCAGCAGAGCCTCGGTGGTGCGTTCCCATTCGGCGCGGATCCGGCCGAAGACCGTGTCGGCCAGCGCCCTGTCCTCCACCAGGCCGGCGTAGCGGCCGGCGATGGCCAGATCGCCCTTGGCCAGCACCATCTCCATATTGGCCAGCATCGAGGAGAAGAACGGCCAGCTCTCGTGCAGTTCGGCGAGCTGCGCGGTCGATACGCCCTGCACCGCCGAGCCGAAGCCGTACCAGCCGGGCAGCATGGCGCGCGACTGCGACCAGGAGAACACCCAGGGGATCGCCCGCAGCCCCTGGATCGAGCGCTGCGCCTGACGCGACGTCGGCCGGCTGCCGATGTTGAGGTCCGCGATCTCGCTGATCGGGGTGGCGGCGTAGAAATAGTCGACGAAGCCCGGCGTCTCGTAGACCAGCGACCGGTAGGCGCGCATGGCGGCCTCGGCGAGGCCGTCCATGGTCCTGGCGTGGGGCTTGGCGAGCTCCGCCGTCGGCGCCTTGCGCAGGGAGGCCAGCACAACCCCCGCCGTCAGGGTCTCCAGGCTCTGCCTCGCCAGTTCGGGATCGGCGTATTTATTGGCGACAACCTCGCCCTGTTCGGTGATGCGGATGCGGCCGTTCACCGTGCCCTGGGGTTGGGCAAGCAAGGCCTCGAAGCTGGAGCCCCCGCCCCGGCCCACCGCCCCGCCGCGACCGTGGAAGAGCTGCAGCCGCAGGTCGGCGTCGCGGGCGACCCGGCCGAGCGCCCGGGAGGTCTGGTAGAGCTCCCAGGTGGACGTGAGGTAGCTGCCGTCCTTGTTGGAGTCGGAATAGCCGATCATCACTTCCTGGAGGCCGATCGGCTCCGCCAGGGCCCGGACCAGCGGCAGGTCTAGATAGGTCCGCAGCGTCTGCGGCGCCGCACGCAGGTCGGCGATGGTTTCGAACAGCGGCTCCGCATAGACCTGGGTCCGCGGCGGATCGCCCGGCTGGAACAGGCCCACCTCCTTAAGCAGGAGATAGACTTCCAGCAGGTCGGAAACCGAGGTGGTGTTCGAAACGATGTAGGCGCGGATCGCGTCGCGGCCGTAAAGCCGCTTCACCTCGGCCGCGGCCCGCAGCACCTCGAGCTCCCGGGCGGTCTCATCGCCATAGTCCGCGAAGGGCGAATGCAGCAGCCGGCTGTGGCCCAGTTCGGCCACCAGCAGGGCGCAGCGCGCCTCCTCGTCCAGCGCCTCATAGTCCGCGCAGACCCCCGCGCCCTTCAGCAGCTCCGCCACCGTGCGCGCGTGGACCGCGGAGTTCTGGCGCATGTCCAGGCGGGCGAGGTGGAAGCCGAAGGTGTCGACCGCACGGATCAGATCGGGCAGCGGCCCGTGGGCGAAGGCCTCGCCATGCCGGGCGGTCAGAGACGCCTGGACGATCTCAAGGTCGGCCTTCAGCTCGTCCGGCGTGGCGTAGGGCGCGAGGACGGCCGCCGCCGGCCGCGACGGCGCCTCACCGGTCAGGAGCGGATAGGTTGCGGCCAGCCGCGCATAGATTCCGGTCAAGGCGCGCCGGTAGGGTTCGTCGGCGCGGTGAGCCGACGGGTCCCGGGCGGCGTCGGCCAGTGTCTGGAGCTCAGGTGTGACCTCCGCCAGCCGGCCGGAAAGCGACAGTTCGGCTCCGAGGGCGTGGACCGCGTCCAGATAGGCCCCGAGCGCTCCGCGCGCCTGGCGCGCCATCGCCTGGCGCATGACCGCGGCAGTGACATAGGGATTGCCGTCGCGGTCGCCGCCCACCCATGAGCCGACCCGCAGGAAGCTGTTCAGCCGTTCCGGCTCGCCGAGCGTCTCCAGCCACCGGGCGTAGAGTCGCGGCAGCGCCGGCAGGAAGCTGCGCTCGAAATAGGAGACCGCGTTCTCGATCTCGTCCCCGACCCCCAGCTTCACCGACCGCAACAGGCG
>JAEYTM010000297.1 GCA_023434015.1 Pseudomonadota bacterium
GGGGGAACGATGCAAGAGCAGATCGCGACGCCCCGGGCGCCGGCGGCCGACAGCCTCGAACGGCGCACCATGGGCAAGGTGATGCGCCGCCTGCTGCCGCTGACCGCCCTGATGTTCCTGGTCAACAATCTGGACCGGGTGAACGTCAGCTTCGCCGCCCTGACCATGAACCAGGACATCGGCCTGTCGGCGCTCGCCTATGCCTGGGGGGCCGGGATATTCTTCATCGGCTATTTCCTGTTCGAGGTGCCCTCCAACCTCGCCATGGAGCGGGTCGGCGCCCGCCGCTGGATGGCGCGGATCATGGTCAGCTGGGGGATCGTCTCGGCCTGCACCGCCCTGGCGGTGGGACCGAAGAGCTTCATGCTGATCCGCTTCCTGCTGGGGGCGGCGGAGGCGGGGCTGGTGCCGGGCCTGCTGGTCTACATCACCTACTGGTTCCCGCCGGCCTACCGGGCCCGCGCGGTCGCCCTGTTCCTGGTCGCCGCCCCGCTCAGCTACATCATCGCCGGCCTGCTCTCCGCTCCGCTGCTGAAGATGGACGGCATCCTCGGCCTGGCCGGCTGGCAATGGATGTTCGTCATCGAGGCCGTGCCGGCCCTGGTGCTGGCGGCCGTCGTGCTGGTCTACCTCACCGACCTGCCGAAAGACGCGACCTGGCTGGCCGAGGACGAGCGCGCCTGGCTGGAGGCGCAGTGTCAGCGCCCGGCGGCGCACGCCAGCCCGGTCGATCAGTTGAAGTCGATCCTGAACCGCCGCGTCTCGCTGCTGGCGGTGATCTATTTCGGCCGCTGCACGGCGATGTACGGGATCAGCTTCTTCCTGCCCCTGATCGTCAAGGACATGGGCCTGTCGAACACCCAGGCCGGGGTGGTCGCCACCGCGCCCTTCGTCTTCGCCACGATAGGCGCCCTCGTCTGGGGCTACAGCTCCGACCGCAAGGGCGAGCGGCACTGGCATACGATCTGGACGATGATCTTCGCCGCCTGCGGGCTGGCGGCCGCCGGGATGATCGGCGCCTCGACATGGGCGTTGATCGCCATCTCGGTGGCGGCCATCGGGCTCTACGCCCAGCCCGGCGTCTTCTGGTCCTTGCCGCCGATGATGCTGACGACGGCCGGGGCCGCCGCCGGCATCGCCGCGATCAACTCGCTCGGCAACCTGGGCGGCTTCATCGGCCCCTACCTGATCGGCTGGACCCAGGGCGTGACCGGCGACTATGCCTCCGGCCTCTACCTGATGGCGGGCTTCGCGGCCGTCTCGGGCCTGCTCGGCGTGGTGCTGTCGCGGCTGGGGTGGGAGAAGGCGCCGGTCAGGTGATCAGATGACGCCCTGGGCCAGCATCGCGTCGGCGACCTTCACGAAGCCGGCGATGTTGGCGCCGTCGACGTAGCTGATCGAGCCATCCTCGCGCCGGCCGTGGCGCAGGCAGGATTCGTGGATGCCGCGCATGATCTCGAACAGGCGCCGATCGACCTCTTCCGGCGGCCACGACAGGCGCATGGCGTTCTGGCTCATCTCCAGGCCGGAGGTCGCGACGCCGCCGGCGTTGCTGGCCTTGCCCGGGCCGAACAGCACGCCCTTGTGTTCGAAGACTTCGACCGCGCCCGCGGTCGTCGGCATGTTGGCGCCTTCGGCCACGCAGATGACCCCGTTGCCGACCAGCGCCGCGGCGTCGTCGGCGTCGAGCTCGTTCTGGGTCGCGCAGGGCAGGGCCACGTCGCAGGGCACGCTCCAGGGGCGCTGGCCCGGGTGGAACTCGGCGCCCGTGCGCTTGGCGTAATCCTCGACCCGCCCGTACTGGCGGTTCTTCACGTCCATCAGTTCGGCCAGCTTGTCCGGCGTGAAGCCGTCACGCTCGACCACGAACCCGCTGGAGTCCGAGGCGGTGAGGACGATGGCCCCAAGGTGCAGGGCCTTTTCGATGGCGTACTGGGCCACATTGCCGGAGCCTGACACGCAGACGCGCAGGCCTTCCAGCGATTGCCCCGCGTGAGCCAGCATCTCCTGGGCGAAGTAGACCGTGCCGTAGCCGGTCGCCTCCGGCCGGATCAGCGAACCGCCGAAGCTCAGCCCCTTGCCGGTGAACACGCAGTCGGCGCGGTTGGAGAGCTTCTTCATCATGCCGGCCATGTAGCCGACCTCGCGACCGCCGACGCCGATATCGCCGGCCGGCACGTCGGTGTCCGAACCGATGTGACGATAGAGCTCGGACATGAAGGCCTGGCAGAAGCGCATGACCTCGCCGGGACTGCGGCCCTTCGGATCGAAGTCGCTGCCGCCCTTGCCGCCGCCCATCGGCAGGGTTGTGAGCGCGTTCTTGAAGGTCTGTTCGAAGGCCAGGAACTTGAGGACCGACAGGTTGACCGACGGGTGGAACCGCAGGCCGCCCTTGTAGGGTCCGATCGCCGAGCTGTGCTGGATGCGATAGCCGCGGTTCACCCGCACCTCGCCCTGATCATCGATCCAGGAGACGCGGAAGACGATCATCCGCTCCGGCTCAAGCAGGCGCTGGATCAGGCCCTGCTCCGCATAGCGGGGGTTCTGCTCCACGAACGGCCAGATGCTGCCCATGACCTCGCTGACGGCCTGGAGGAACTCGGGCTGGCCAGGATTCTGGCGTTCGACCGCGTCCAGGCAGTCGCGCAGGCTCTGAAAGCGCATGAAATGTCCTCAATTCGGGCAGGCCGCGTTGGATAGTCGGCGAAATCGCCCTGTGCAATGCCGTCGTCGCCTAAAAATTTTGCGCCGGCTGATCGCGAGAGGTCAGCGGGGCCTGGTGACCACAGCTCACCAAGGAGCAGCGCGGCGCAGGCCGACCGCGCTACGGTCGCCACAGCCCAGGCCAGGCGGCCTTCAGGAAGTCGCTCGACAGCTCCTGTCGCCGCTCGCCAGCACTCCCCCCGCGGGGCGGCCGAGCCGTCGACCATGGCCAGGCTGGAGGCGAGATGGGGGTGGTCAGCACCAGCCACGGATGCGCCGCCGTGGGTCTGGCGCGCGGCTGCGGCGTCACAACCCTGCCGCGCCTAGGGTCATGTGCGATGTTCCAGATGCGGATAGCGCGGCGTTCCACGTGGCGCTGTAGAAGACCTCTCTGCATATCCGAGCGTGGCAATCTCCTCCCACAATCCATCCGACGTTATGTTCCCCTTTTGTTCTTGACTTCCAACTCGCTCGCATGAGATGTTAGGACCGGGGTGCAGTATGCGGCGTCTCCCCGGCTCACTTCTCAACACGGACAGCAGGGGACGGCCTCGCGGCCGACGCGGAGCATGGGCGAAAGCATTGGTGAGTTCATGGACCGTCGGCGGCGTGAGATCGCGCAGGGCGGACGGAAGGCTGAATCGATTGCGCATGAAGCTTATGGCCGAGCGACCCGCACGGGGCAGGACCTGACGCTAAGGTCGCCACGCGATGTCGTCCGACATGGGACCAAGCTGTTGCAGGAGAAGGCCAGCCGCGGCGGCGCGGCAGGGTTCGACGTGATCCGGGCGACGCGGCGCCACGCTGGTGAGGCGTTGAGCCGCGCAAGCGAAGATCCGGCGGTCAGAGCGGCGGCGGTCGGCTTGGCGCGTCGCGCGGGCAATGTGACGGGCGTCGTCAGGGGCGCTGTCCATGCAGCCGAGGGTTTAGCTAACGGCGCCGCCTTCATGGGACGTCTGCTCAGTCCTTTGGACCCTTTGATAAGCCCTGAAGGGGAGGTTGCGTTTGACCAGCTTGATAGAAGCGCGCGGAGCGCCGGAAGAAAGACGGTCGATTATGTCAGGCAGGGTATCGCTGATCCGTACGGTGTCGTGACGGACATCAGGGAAGTGGGCCAGAAATGGCGGCGAGATCTCGACCCGTCAGCAACCCCGACAGCTTCGACGTTCAAAGGTGAGTTGCGACGAAATTTCGATATCGGCCAGAACCAGGGCGAATTCGCATTTGAGGCCGGATCGTTGGCTGTGGGCGGGCCGCTGGCGAAGAGCATGAGAGGGATCAACCGCGGGGCCAATGTCGGGAATACCGAGAAGTATCTCGCGCAGGGATTCAGCCAGCCAGCTGCGGCTCATCTCGCGAAGGTCTATCCGGAGACCAACATGGGCCACCACTTCATTCGGCGCGCCTATAGGCTGCCAGATTTACTGGGAGGCGGCCCGCTTCCTCGCAGCTACAGCGACGGGCCGTTCAACAAGCTGTCGCCGCCCGGGATCAGCCGCGGTGATTTCTACGAACTGCACTACGCGGTTGACCCCAAATTCTGGGGCGGGACACTACTCAAAGAGGGCTGGAGCGGAAAGAAATTGGGGTTAAGAAAATACGGGTTGGCGGGCCGGATCTGGAACGGCAGCCCCGGTCCGCTGAAGGCGCGGGTGGGTGGTTTGACCGCCGCGGCCGGCGGCGGATTTCACGATCTGGAAGAAGGGAAGCCGAGATGGTGAAGCCGAGACCCAATGTCTGGTTCGCAGCCGATTTCCCTGACGACACCGTCTACGACGACGATGGGAATGAGCTGCAGTTTGCCGGCCAGAACGTCGCGAAAGCCATTGGCGAGATACTTGCGGCCTATGGCTACCGGATGGAGGAGCCGGAGAACGAAGAACATAAGGGCTGGTCTATGAACGCCCACCGCAACGGGCTGCGCTTCTGGATGCTGGTCACGGCGATCGACGGTTTCATCCTGCAGACGCAGGACATGACCCGGCGGCTTTGGCCGGATCGCGCTGCCTTCCCCGCATTCCTGCGCGACCTTCATGCAGGATTGAGCGCCGATCCCCGCTTCAGTCAGTTGCGTTGGTGGGCGAAGGAGTGGCCGCCCGAAGAGGAAGAGTCCTTCCCGGAGCCCGTTTGATCGCGAGCAGGCGTTTTTGACGCGCGAGAACCGCGTCTTCGCCAAATCAACGCTAGCCATAAGGTAGGAAAATCACCTCGCGTGGCGAGGGAATGAATGGTCGTGGGTGTAACCATCCGGCAATCGTTGAGAGGAGCTCTGGGCTGCCGTTCAGGCGAAACTTGACGCCGCGCCGGTGGTCCAGCCGACAAGTGAGTTACGCGGCGAGAGCGCGCGGCTTGAGCGCAAGGTGTTCGACGACCGCGGCAACCCGATGGTGCCGGTCCATACTAACCGGCGCGGGCGGCGCTACCCGTACTATGTGTCCCGAGTCAGGCTAACGGGCGATGGCGAGGCGGGAAGCCTGCCGCGGGTTTCTGCGGGGCTGCTCGAGCAGTTCCTGGCTGAGCGGATCACGCCGATGCTGGCGTCGTCCTGGAGACCGTCGGCGGAGGCGATTGAGCGCGTCGGTCCGGCCTGCGAGGCGATCGCGCTCAGCGACGATCAGATCGTGGTGCGGATTGTGGGGGCGGCGCTGACGCCCGAGGCGCTTGGCGATCCGGCGGTCGGTCCCGCCGAGGACGGCGTTTGCGTCGTGCGACTGCCGTTTCATATGCGCCGGCGTCGCGGCGAGCTGATCCTGGACGGCGACCCGCCGGCCGAGGTTCCCGGCCGGTTGGATCGCGTTCTGGTACGGGCGCTGGTTCTTGCCAGGGCCTGGGGTCGCGAACTGGAGCTTGGCAAGGTGGCGTCGATCAGGGCGCTCGCGAAGCGGGAAGGGCTTTGCAACCACTATACTGCCCGCCTGCTGCCGTTGGCCTACCTAGCTCCAGACCTCACCGATGCGGTCCTTGTGGGACGGCAGCCGCGTAGCCTTTCGCTGGTGGCGCTCACGGCTCAGCCGCTACCGATGGAGTGGGCGGCGCAGCGGGCTCTCTTCACGACCCTGGGTTTGACAGCTCGCTGAGGTCTGGCCCGCGCGGCCGGCAGGCGTCGGTTTCCTGTTATTCTCCCTGTTAGCAGGGAAAGGGCGCGACCAGAACGTACACTTCCATTTCGGGCCCGGAGAGAAAGCCGGAGAAAGGCCTGGAAAGCGCGGCTTCAGGGCGTCCAGAGAGCCAAACGCGCGAGCGCCCATCCGCCTGAGGGGCGGACTTCTCGGGGGTATTGGCGGGAAGGGTATCTCCCCGGGTTATCCAGGGAAATGAATGGTCGGAGTGGCAGGATTTGAACCTGCGACCCCCGCGTCCCGAACGCGGTGCTCTACCAGACTGAGCCACACTCCGACTTGAAGAGCGCGCCTTATAGAGGAGCGTTTTCTGCGCCGCAAGGCGGTCCTGAGGCGTTGCATCGCGATGGGGTCTGCGCTATCTCGACGCCTCCGCGGAGGCCGAGGCCTCCAGCGCCGTTCCTGCTGGGGAATGGTGTAATGGTAACACTGCGGTTTTTGGTACCGTCATTCTAGGTTCGAGTCCTAGTTCCCCAGCCACTTCCTGCGCTTAGCGCCTGGCGCTTCCCTAAATCATCGGCAGCGACCGCGGCTTTCGGCCCAGCGGGAAGGCCTGTTCGAGCTGCGCGATCGCCGCGTCCCTCAGCCTCAGATCTCCGGCCGCGGCGTTGGATTCCACGTGCCGGGCGTCCGCCGCCTTGGGAATCGCGAAAACCGACGGGCGGCGGGTGAGGAACGCAAGGGCCAATTGCCGCGCGGTTGCGTCATGGGCCGCCGCGATCTCGGCGAGCAGCCGGCCGCCCGGACTGGCGGGCGTCGGGAAGTCGTCGTGGCCGAAGGGTGAATAGGCCACCGTCGCCAGGCCATGGGCCTCGCACCAGGGAATCACCGCGTGCTCGATGGCGCGCTCCTGCAGGTGGTAAAGCACCTGGTTGCAGACCGGCGGCGGCGCGCCGTCGCATTCGACCCAGAGCTCCTCCAGATCGTCCTCGTCGAAGTTGCTGACCCCCCACGCGGCGATCTTGCCGGCCTCGACCAGCCGGGCCATGCCGGCGACCGTTTCGGCCAGCGGAACGCCGCCGCGCCAGTGCAACAGATAGACGTCCAGCCGATCGGTGCGCAGCCGACGCAGCGACCGCTCGCACGCCTCGACCACGCCCCGCGCCGTCGCGTGATCCGGCAGCGCCTTTGAGACGACGAACGCCTCCTCGCGGCGGCCTTCGAGGGCTTCGGCGACCACCAGTTCGGCGTCGCCGTACATCTCGGCGGTGTCGATATGGGTCATGCCGAGGTCGAGGCCGCGCTTGAGGGCGACCACGGCCTGGGTGCGGTCGGCGTGGTCGATGTACCAGGTGCCCTGACCGACGACGGGCACGTCACGGCCGGTCGGGCCGAAGGGGCGATGCTGCATGAACCAAGCCTAGCCCGGCCGGTTCAGAGTTTCACCATCCGCAGCCGCAGGGCGTTGCCGACCACGCTCACCGAGGAGACGCTCATCGCCGCGGCCGCAAACATCGGCGACAGCAAAAGGCCGAACGCCGGATAGAGCAGCCCAGCCGCGATCGGCACGCCCGCGGCATTGTAGATGAAGGCGAAGAACAGGTTCTGGCGGATGTTGTTCAGGGTGGCCCGGGACAGCTTCAGCGTCCTGACGAGGCCCATCAGGTCGCCGTGCAGCAGGGTGACGCCGGCGCTTTCGATAGCCACATCCGAGCCCGGGCCCATGGCCACACCGATGTCGGCGGCCGCGAGGGCGGGGGCGTCGTTGACCCCGTCGCCGGCCATGGCGACGATGCGACCCTCGCTGCGCAGACGCTGGACGGCCGCCGCCTTGTCGCCAGGCGAGACGTCGGCTTCCACCTCGTCGATGCCGAGCTGAACGGCCACAGCCCGGGCGGTGACGACGTTGTCGCCGGTCAGCATGACGATACGCACGCCGCGGGCGTGCAACTCGGCGATGGCCGGTTGGGTCGACGGCTTGATCGGGTCGGCGATGGCGATGACCCCGGCGGAGTGGCCGTCGATCGCCGCGAGGATCGCCGTGGCCCCGTCGGCGCGCAGACGGTCGGCCTCGGCCTGCAGGGGCGCCGCGTCGACGCCTTCCTCGGCAAGGAAGGCGGCGCCGCCAAGCAGCACCCGACGCCCCTCGACCATTCCCACCACGCCGCGGCCGACGGGAGAGTCGAAATCGCTCGCTTCGCCGAGCGCCAGGTTCCGGTCGGCCGCCGCCGCCAGGATGGCCCGCGCCAGGGGATGTTCGCTGCCCCGTTCCACGCTGGCGGCCAGGCGCAGGAGGTCGTCTTCGGAGAGGCCCGCCACCGGCCGCACGGCGGTCACCGCCGGCCGGCCTTCGGTCAGGGTGCCGGTCTTGTCGACGATCACGGTGTCGACCTTCTCGAAGCGCTCCAGGGCTTCGGCGTTCCGGATCAGCACACCCGCCTGGGCGCCGCGTCCGACGCCGACCATGATCGAGATCGGCGTGGCCAGGCCGAGGGCGCAGGGGCAGGCGATGATCAGCACCGAGACGGCCGCCATCAGGGCGTAGGCCAGACGCGGCTCCGGCCCGACCAGGGCCCAGACGACGAAGGCGACCACGGCGATGGCGATCACCGCCGGGACGAACCAGCCGGAGACCCGGTCGGCCAGCCGCTGGATCGGCGCGCGGCTGCGCTGGGCGCTCGCGACCATCTGGACGATCTGGGACAGAAGGGTGTCGGCGCCGACCTTCTCGGCGCGGAGCACGAAGGAGCCCGTGGTGTTCAGCGCTCCGGCCACCACCTTGTCGCCTACGGCCTTGGTGACCGGCATGGATTCGCCCGTGACCAGGGATTCGTCGACCGCGGCGCGGCCGTCCGCCACCTCGCCGTCAACCGGTATCTTCTCGCCCGGCCGGACACGCAGCCGGTCGCCCACCGCGATGGCCTCCACGGGAACTTCCTCGTCGGCGCCGTCGTCGCGGACGCGCAGAGCGGTCTTTGGCGTGAGATCGAGCAGGGCGCGGATGGCTCCGGACGTGCGCTCGCGGGCGCGCAGCTCGAGAAGCTGGCCGAGCAGCACCAGCACGACGATCACGGCGGCGGCTTCGAAATAGAGCGGCGGCGCGCCCATGGCGTCGCGGAAGGCGGCGGGCACGGCGGCGGGCGCCACGGTCGCCGCCACGCTGAACAGCCAGGCCACGCTGGTTCCCAGCGCGATCAGGGTGAACATGTTGAGGTTGCGCGTCTTCACCGAGGTCCAGCCGCGGGCCAGGAACGGCAGCCCCGCCCACCAGACCACCGGCGTCGCCAGGGCCAGCTCCAGCCAGGCCTTGGCCTGCGGGGCGATCGGCAGGTGCGCCCCGGTCAGGTGCGGCCCCATCTCCAGCACCAGCAACGGCAGGGTGAGGACGGCGCCGATCTGGAAGCGGCGGGTGAAGTCGGCGATCTCCGGGTTCGGACCGGTGTCGGCGGTGACCAGTTCCGGCTCCAACGCCATGCCGCAGATCGGACAGGCCCCGGGGCCGATCTGGCGGATCTGCGGATCCATCGGGCAGGTGTAGATCGTGCCGGGCGGCGGGGCCGGGTCCGCCAGGCGATCCTTGTCGAGATACTTCCCGGGATCGGCGACAAACCGCGTGCGACAGCCAGCGGAGCAGAAGTAGTAGTTCCGGCCGGCGTGCTCGGCGCGGTGCGTGGTGGTGTCGGGATTCACCCGCATGCCGCAGACGGGATCTACAGCGGTCTTGCCGTCGCCCGGCGCAGCCGCGGCGCCTTCGGTGGAGCCGCAGCAACGATCGTGGGACATCCCGTTCTCCTTCCTCCCCGCCCTATATAGGCCGAGCGAGGCGGCGGCGCCTGCCGTCAGGCTCCGCGCAGCGTCAGGCCCTCGCCGGAAGGCGCGGTCTCCAGGCCGCCGTTCAGCGCCTTCTGCATCCAGACGATGTCGACCCAGCGGCCGTGCTTGTAGCCGAAGCCCCGACCGACCCCGGCGTCCTGAAAGCCGAGCGCCCGGTGCAGGCCGATGGAGGCGGCGTTGCCGCTGTCCCCGATCACCGCCACGACCTGGCGCAGGCCGGCGGTCGCACAGGCGTCCAGCACCGCCGCCAGCACGCTACGTCCGACGCCGCGGCCGATGGCGTCGGGGGCGACGTAGACGCTGTCCTCGACCGTGTAGCGATAGGCGGCGCGAGGCCGGAACGGACCGGCGTAGGCGAAGCCCAGGACCCGGCCAGCGTCCTCGGCGACGACGTAGGGCAGGCCGTGGCCGACGATGGCCTGCCGCCGGCGCTCGATTTCCGCCGGTGACGGGGGGACTTCCTCGAAGGTCCCAAACCCGTGCAGGACGTGGTGGCCGTAGATCGCCGCCAGGGATTCGGCATCTGTCGCGGCGGCCGGCCTTACGATCATGCGCGCTTCCAACCCTTGTCGACGGCCCAGATGGCGAAGGCGTAGTCCAGGGCGATTTCCTTGAGGAAGTCGAAACGGCCCGACGCCCCGCCGTGGCCGGCCTCCATGTTGATCTTCAGCAGGACCGGCGCGTCGCCGGTGGTGTGCTCGCGCAGGCGCGCGACCCACTTGGCCGGCTCCCAGTAGGTGACGCGCGGATCCGACAGGCCGCCCGTGGCCAGGACCGGCGGATAGGGCTTGGCCTCGACGCGGTCATAGGGGCTGTAGCTGGCGATCAGGTCGTAGGCGGCCGGGTCCTCGATGGGATTGCCCCATTCGGGCCACTCCGGCGGGGTAAGCGGCAGGCTGGTGTCGCTCATGGTGTTGAGCACATCGACGAACGGCACCGCGGCGATGATCGCCCCCCAAAGGTCGGGCCGAAGATTGGCGACCGCGCCCATCAGCATGCCGCCGGCCGAACCCCCGTAGGCCGCTATCCGGCCCTTGGCCGCATAGCCTTCGGCGATCAGGTGCTCCGCGCAGGCGATGAAGTCGGTGAAGGTGTTGGGCTTTTTTGCCTTGCGGCCGTCGAGAAACCAGCCCCAGCCCTTGTCGGACCCGCCGCGGATGTGTGCGGTCGCCCAGATCCAGCCGCGGTCCACCAGGCTGAGATTGTGGATCGAGAAGCTGGGCTCCATGGCGTGGCCGTAGGAGCCGTAGCCGTAAAGCAGCAGCGGGGCGGAGCCGTCGGTCGGGGTGTCCCTGAGCATCAGGACGGTGACCGGCACCTGCTCGCCGTCCGCTGCCGTCGCGTAGAGCCGGCGCGCGACATAACGGGACGGGTCGTGCCCGGAGGGAATCTCCTGGGTCTTGCGCAGGGTCCGCGCGCGGCTCTCCAGGTCGTAGTCGTAGGTCTGCCGCGGCGTTGTCGGCGATTGGTAGACGAACCGGACCAGGGAGGTGTCGTATTCGTAGCCGCCCTCGAGATGGAGCGCGTAGGCTTCCTCCGCGAAGGCGACCTGGTGCTCGCGCCCGTCGCGGGCGGTGACCACCAGCCGGTCCAGCGCGTCGATCCGCTCGGCGCGGACAAGATGGCCGGCGTAGGCCGCGAAGCCGGTGATGTAGCGGCCGGCCTCGTGGGCGATCCAGTCTCGCCAGCTGGCCTTGGCCGGCACGGCGGCCTCGGACACGGCCAGCTTGAAATCCACTGCGCCGTCGTCGTTGGTGCGGATCACCCAGCGGTCGGTCCAGTGATCGAGGCTGTACTTCACGCCCACCCGGCGCGGCTCGGCGACCACGGCGGCGGCGGTCGGATCGGCGGCCGGGATCAACCGGATCTCGGTGGTCTCCTGGTTGCCGATATTGATCAGGATGTGGCTGTCGTCGGAGGCGACGCCGACGCCCAGGAACATGCCCTCGTCGGCCTCCTCATAGACCAGTACGTCCTCGCCGCCCTTTACCGGCCGGCGAAAGACCTTCGACGGTCGGGCGTTCTCGTCGCGGAAGATCCAGAACAGCCATCGGCTGTCCGGCGAGAAGACGAAGTCGCCGTAGGCGTTCTCGATGGGCGCACCGACCTCTTCACCGGTGGCGAGGTCCTTCACCCGGATCGTGTAGTACTCCGAGCCCTGCTCGTCGGCGGCCCATCCGTAGAGGGCGTGGTCCGGAGTGTGGCTCGCCGCGCCGACCTGGAAGTAGGCCTTGCCCTTGGACAGGGCGTCCTCATCCAGCAGGAGCTGTTCGCCATCCGGCCGCCCCTTGGGCCTGCGCGCATGAATTGGGTGCTCTGCGCCGAGCGCATAGCGGACGTAGTACTCCCAGGGCCCGTCGGGGGAGGGAACCGAGGAGTCGTCCTCCTTGATCCTGCCCTTCATCTCGGCGAACAGCTGCGCCTGCAGGTCCGCGGTGCCGGCCAGCATGGCCTTGGTATAGGCGTTCTCGGCGTCGAGATGCTCGCGGACATCCGCGCGCAGGGCCGTGGGGTCGCGCAGCACCTGTTGCCAGTTGTCGTCCTTCAGCCAGGCGTAATCGTCGATCCGGACCCGCCCGAGCTGTTCGGTGCGGCGGGGGTCCTTGCGGGCGGTGGGCGGTTTAGGGAGGCTCATCCCAGCTACATGCGACGGCCCGGCCCGCGGCTCAAGCGTCGCCGGAAAAACCTTGCCAGCGCGTCACTTAGGCGCGGGCATCTCACATTCTCGCGTCTTGTTGCGCGGCCCGGACTCTGATTCAACGGGGGCATCGAGATCGCGCATAGACGCGAAGGGTTTGGCATTAGTCGGGAACCAGGATGCTTATGGATCTCTCCGTCGAGCTGATCCACGCGACCGTTCAGCTCGAGCAGCCGCTCGGCGACGGGACGCGGACGGTCGGTACAGGGTTTCTCATCGCCTCGACGGCGCCCGACGGGCAGCCGCGCACCGTGCTGGTGACCGCCAACCACGTGCTCCAGAAAATGCCCGGGGCGAACGCCCGCATCGGCTACCGGATCTCCAACACGGACGGCAGCTGGAGCTATTCACCGCAGACCCTGCGCATCCGTGAAGGGGACGAGGCGCTGTGGACCCGCCACCCGTCCCGCGACGTCGCCGCCATCGCCATCACCGCGCCGCCGGAGTTCGCGCGGGCGGCGATCCCGGAATCCTACCTCGCCAGCGACGACACCTTCCAGAAATACAGCGTCGGCGCCGGCGACGAGATGATGGCCCTCGGCTTCCCGCGGGGGCTGGCCGCCAACCAGGCCGGCTTCCCGATCCTGCGGTCCGGCCGGGTCGCCTCCTATCCGCTGGCCCCGGCGAAGATCTTCCCGACCTTCCTGCTCGACTTCTCGGTGTTTCCCGGCAACTCGGGCGGGCCGGTGTTCATGATGGACCAGCCTCGCCGCTTCTCCGCGGCGGAGGGCCAGCAGGGCGACGGGACCTTCATCGCCGGCCTGCTCACCCAGCAGGTCGAGCTCAACCGCGAGCGGCTGGAAATCGGCATCGTCACCCACGCCAAGTACATCCACGAAACCCTGGCGCTGATGGACAATCCGCTGGCCGAGGTGACGTTGGCGTCGTCGGACCGTCCGGTGGCGGGCGCGCGCGCGGCGTCGGCCGAAGAGGCCGTGGCGCCCGACTGAGCGATCAGCCGCCGTAGAGAATGGCGAGGGTTTCGGCGATGCAGGCCGGCTTGGCCTCGCCCTCGATCTCGATGGTGCACTCGTTGCGGATCAGCAGGCCGCCGGACTTGGGCTCGGTCCCGATCAGTTTCTGCCGCAGGCGAACGCGCTTGCCGACCCGGACCATGCTGGTGAAGCGCACCTTGTCCGTGCCGTAGTTGATGCCGTGGGTGACGCCCAGGACCGGCATCATGCCCTCGCTGAGGAACGGGATCAGCGACAGGGTCAGGTAGCCGTGGGCGATGGTCCCGCCGATCTCCCGCGTCGCGCGTTCGACGTCCACATGGATCCATTGATGGTCGCCGGTCGCCTCGGCGAACAGGTTGACCCGCTCCTGATTGACCTCGACCCAGTCCGAAACGCCGACCTCCTGGCCGACCAGGCCTGGCAGGTCCTTGATCTCAACAGGCTTCATGCTTGATTCCTCGGTTGGATGAGCGGTCCATGCAGTCCTAGCATGGTCACACGGTCCCGGCGTCCTGCCTGCCCCAGTAGGCTTCGCGGATCAGGCGCTTGTAGAGTTTGCCGGTGGGCTGCCGCGGCAGCTCCGGCACGAAATCGATCGCTCGTGGCGACTTCACATGGCTTAGATTGCTGCGGACGAAGGCCATCAGGTCGGCCCGCAGGGCCTCTCCGGCCTGGGACCAGTCCAGCGGCTGGACGACCGCCACCACCTTCTCGCCCATCTCCTCGTCGGGCGCGCCGATGACGGCCGCGTCGGCCACCGCCGGGTGGGTGATCAGCAGGTTCTCGATCTCCTGCGGGTAGATGTTCACCCCACCCGAGATGATCATGAAGCTCTTGCGGTCGGTCAGGTAGAGGTAGCCGTCCTCATCCGCCCAGCCGACGTCGCCCAGGGTGGTCCAGCCGTGGCGGTTGGTCCCCTCCGCGACCTTTTCCGGGGCGTTGTGGTAGCTCAGCGGCGGCCCGTTGGCGAAGTGGACGACGCCTTCGGTGCGCGGGGGCAGGGGCTCTCCCGCATCGTCGCAGATGCGGACCTCGCCGATGACCGCCCGTCCGACCGATCCCTTGCGCGCCAGCCAGTCCTCCGCGCGGATGTAGCAGAAGCCGTTGCCCTCGGTGCCGGCATAGTACTCGTGGATCACCGGCCCCCACCAGGCGATCATCTGCTCCTTTACCGGAACCGGGCAGGGCGCGGCGGCGTGCACGGCCGAACGCATGGACGAGACGTCGTAGCGGTCGCGAACCGCCTGCGGCAGCTTCAGCATGCGCACGAAGTGGGTGGGCACGAACTGGCCGCAGTCGGCGCGGTATCGCTCGATCAGCGCCAGGGCCGTTTCCGGCTCGAACTTCTCCATCACCACCACGGCGCCGCCCAGGCGCTGAACGCTCATGCACCAGCGCAGCGGGGCCGCGTGGTAGAGCGGCGCGGGCGAGAGGTAGACGCTGTCGGGCCGGAAGCCGAACATCCCCTGGGCCATCATGGCGAGCGCCGTCGGGGCGTCGATGGGCTGGCCGGTCAGGGGCGGCTTGACCCCCTTGGGGCGGCCGGTGGTGCCCGATGAATAGAGCATGTCGGTCCCGGCGCTCTCGTCGGCGATCGGCGTCGCCGGCATTTGGGCGCGAGCGTCCTCGAAGCTCGAATAGAGGGCGCGCGCCGGGCTGGTCATGTAAAGGCCGACGCCGTCCAGGCGGTCGGGCAGTTCGTCCACCACCGGTCCGACGCCGGCCGAGGCGATCAGCAGCTTCGCCCCGCAGTCGCGGACGATGTATTCGACCTCGCCGGCGGTCAGTTTGGCGGAGATGCAGGCGAAGTAGAGACCGCTGCGCTGCGCCGCCCAGGCGATCTCGAAGAAGCGCGGATTGTTGTCCATCAGCAGGGCGACGACATCACCAGTCTGCAGGCCCAGCGAGCGGAACAGGTGCGCTCCCTGGTTGGAGCGTTCGTCCAACTCGCGGTAGGTCACGGTCTCGCCGGTGGCGGCCATGATGTATGCTGCCCGGTCCGGCTGCGTCCGGGCGTGGATCGTTGGATGCATGTCGCCCTCCCGGCGCCTCCAACTTGTCTTTGTCCCAGGTTATTGCCGGCCTTGACCCGACGTCCGTCAAGCCGGCGCGGCGAAGGCCCAGTGTGGCTTCCGTCCATCGGCGCAGGGTTTCGTCGCTATGACCGGGGCCTCTTCCCACAGGTAGAAGCGGTCCCGGCTTACTCGGCGCAAGCCATGAATCAGCTTCGTGTTTCGAGTTCATCCTGAAAATCAGCCCGCGTTCGCTGAAATTCAGCGGAACTACCGTGCTTGTGCTTGGGTCAGGTTCCCTATAATGACCGCGCTACTGATCTTGTGAATCACTTCAGCGCCCGTTCACCGGCGCGGTTCTACGGAATGACAAGAATGGACGAGAAGTCGGAAGTTATCGAGATGACGGCGGACATTGTCTCCGCCTACGTAGGCAACAACTCGGTTTCGGCCGCCGACCTGCCCGGTCTGATCCAGAGCGTGCATCGTGCGCTGGCGGGCGTCTCCACCGGCGCCGAAACGGCCGAAGTGGCGCCCAAGGAGCCGGCGGTTCCGATCCGTCGCTCGATCACGCCGGATTTCCTGATCTGCCTGGAAGACGGCCGCAAGTTCAAGTCGCTGAAGCGGCACCTGCGCACCAAGTACAACATGTCGCCTGAGGAATACCGGGCGAAGTGGGGTCTGGCGAAAGACTACCCGATGGTCGCCCCGAACTACGCCAAGGCCCGCTCGGACCTGGCGAAGCAGATGGGCCTCGGCCAGGGCGGTCGGCAGGCTCCCCGCAAGAAGCGCTGAGGCGTCGATCCCGTTAGAAGACGGGCGCAGACGACATAGGATATCGGACGCCCGCCGGAAATGGCGGGCGTTTGCGTTTCAGATTGACGCCCAGGTGAATTCCGCCGCTTCGCCACAGTTTTGACTTGCCGCCGATTCGCGCATCAGGCGATAAGTGATTCGCTGCGATTCCAAGCAGTTGTTAAGGAATCTGAAGATGGCGGCGCAGATGAAGGGTCCGGCCGCGGCGGTCCGCGCGCACCAGGAGCTCTTCAGCTATTGGTCCTCTCGCCGGCAGGGTTCGCGTCTGCCCGGTCGCGGCGACATCGATCCCGGCGGCTTCAAGCGGCTGCTGCCCACCGTCAGCCTCATCGACGTCGCCGGAGACGGACGAGACTATCGCCTGCGGCTCGCCGGCACCGCGCTTTACGGCGTCTATGGCCGCGAGATCACCGGCCGCACCCTTTCGGAAATCTACAGCGGCGTAGCCGCGGATTACTGGCGCGCGGAGCTGGCCAAGGTGGTCGCCGACCGTCGGCCGGGCGTCGGAATCCATAGCCTGGCCTGGCGCGGGGCGTCGCACCTGTCGATCCTCTGGCTGCGCCTGCCCCTGGCCTCGAACGGACACGACGTCGACATGCTGCTCGGGTTCGATGCGGTGGTCGGCATGGCGCCGATGGCCAGCGGCATCCGCGCGGCCTAGACCAGCGCCATCTCCGCGTCCCGCCGTATCCGCCCGACCATCGAGGCCAGCCCATTGGAGCGCTGCTGCGAGAGCGCGCTGCTGAGACCCAGGGTGTCGAACGCCGCCCGGGCGTCAAAACCCAGGATGTCCTCCGGTTGTCGCCCTGAATAGAGCCGCAGCACGATGGCGATCAGGCCGCGCACGATATGGGCGTCGGAATCCCCGCGGAACCGCAACGTCCCGTCGGCCTGCGGCTCGGTGACCAGCCACACCTGGCTGGCGCAGCCGCGCACCTTGTTGCCTTCCGAACGGTCGGCGTCCGAAAGGGGCGCGAGATCCCGCCCCAGCTCGATGACGTAGCGATACCGTTCCTCCCAGTCGCCCAGGAGGTCGAATTCGGCGGCGAGGTCTTCTAGCTCTTGTTCGATGGCGCGCATGCTGGGCGCGACTTAGGCGCGGCCGGCGCGGACCGCAACCGCCGTCAGCCGGCGCGCAGCTGCACCCGCGCCTGCAGACCCCGGCCGGGCGAGGACTCCAGCACCAGCCGCCCCCCCATGGCCTGACAGGTCAGGTCGCAGATCGGCAGGCCGAGGCCCACGCCGGCCCCGTGTCGGTTGAGGGCGCTGTCGCCCTGTTCGAACGGGCGCAGCAGGCGGGGTAGATCCTCGGCCGCGACGCCTGCGCCCTCGTCGGCGATGAGAATATCCAGGGCCTGGCCGCGTGGTTCGATCCGCACGTGCACACGGGCGCCGTCGGGCGAATGGGTCACCGCATTCTGCAGCAGGGCGCTCAACACGATGCGCAGCCCACGCGCGTCGGCCAGCACCTGCACCTCGTCGCCGACTTCGACCACGACCGTGATCCCGCGCGCATCGATCTGCGTCTGCAGCCCGTCGAGCGAGTCCTCAATGGCCGGGGACAGAAACTCCGCCCGCAGGCTCAGATCCGCACTCCCCCCCTGCAGTCGGGCGATCTCCAACACCTGATTCACAAGTTTCAGCAGCTTGCGCCCACTGCCCTGGATGATTTCGGCGTATTCCTTGTACTGGGGATCGCCCAGCGGACCGTAGATTTCGGCGGCGAGGATTTCGGAGAATCCGAGGATGGAATTCAGCGGCGTCCGCAGCTCATGGCTCACCATGCGCAGGAAGGACTGCTTCTGGGCCTCGAAGGCCGCGTCGCGCCACGCCGCTTGCCCCGACGCGCTTGCCGCGCCGGGGCTGGAGATCGGCGCACGATGGGCCGCCTGGAGCATGAGATCCATCGGGTTGGTGGGACAGGGGCGCAGCGTCGCCGATCGCGCTTACGATTTCGTTTCGGCCGGTGCGATTTTCGGCGTCTGCTCGGACCGCAAAGCAAACTTACAGGGACTCACCGCAGCGGCTAAGCTCGCCTCGGGCCCATGGATATTGGAGACCTGAACCTGGCCAGCCCCTACCGGTCCTCGGCCAAGAAAGCCGACCGGCGCGAGCAGCGGTTCGCGGTGGCGTGGCATCTTGCCTGGGCTTTGGCGGTGGCTGCGGCCACCGTCGTTCTGGCCGTGTCCGGCGGATTGGGATGGGTCGAAATGGCGGCGCTCGCGGCCGCCATCGTGCCGGGGATTATGGGCGCGTTGCTCGCGGCGTTCGCGGGCCAGGCCGGCCAGGTGGCTGCGATCCTGGTCTGGGC
>JAEYTM010000012.1 GCA_023434015.1 Pseudomonadota bacterium
GTCGCCTGGGGGCTCGACAACCTTGGCGACTGGTTCCGCGAGATGCCGCAGGCCATGGAGCGCTCACGCGACCGGCTGGCCGAGGGCTTGCGCCGGGAGGGCTTCGTCACCCTGCCCTCCCACGCCACCTATTTCCTCAACGTCGATCTGCCGGCCTCCGGCGTGGACGAGCCTGACCGGGCGTTCTGCCTGCGCGCGGTCACCGAGGCCGCCGTCGCGACCATTCCGGTCTCGGCGCTCTACGAGGAAGAGCCGGTGACCACCATCCCGCGCCTGTGCTTCGCCAAGCACGACGCCACGCTCGACGCCGCCGTGGAGCGTCTGGCCAGGGCCAGGGAGCTGAGCCGCGCCCGCTAGGCGGTCGCGCCGCCGTCGACGACGATGGTCTGGCCGGTTGTCCAGGCGCCCGCCCGGGAGGCCAGGAAGACGGCCGCCCCTGCGATGTCGTCCGGCTCGCCCAGCCGGCGCAGCGGCGTGGCCGAACTGGCCCGCGCCTCCCCCTCCGGCGTGTCCCACAGGGCGCGCGCGAAGTCGGTCTTCACCAGCCCCGGCGCGATGCAGTTGACCCGGATGTTGTCGGGCGACAGCTCCAGCGCGAGGTTGCGGGCCAGCTGCATGTCCGCCGCCTTGGAGATCGCATAGGCCCCGATCACCGAGGTGCCGCGCAGGCCGCCGATCGAGGAGATGATCACGATCGCCCCGTCCTTCCGGGCGCGCATCTCCGGGGCGACCATGCCGATCAGCCAGTTGTTGGCGATGATGTTGTTCTCAAGAATCTTTCGGAACTGGTCGTCGGCGATCCCGGCCATCGGCCCGTAGTAAGGGTTCGACGCGGCGTTGCAGACCACGATGTCCACCTGCCCGAACGCCGCGCGGGTCTCGTCCACCAGCCGCTGTAGGTCCGCCTTCGACGAGATGTTCGCCGGCACGGCGATGGCGTGGCCGGGGCGCTTCGCATTGATCCCGGCCGCCACCTCCTCGCAGGGCCCGGCCTTGCGCGAGGAGATCGTCACCCTGGCGCCATGCTCGGCCATCCGCTCGGCGATCGCCCGGCCGATGCCGCGCGACGAGCCGGTGATCACCGCCACCCTGCCGGTCAGGTCGAACAGCTCGCCCATGGCGCGCCTCCAAACGATTGTTTGAGGCCATTAGCGGCGGCGGGCCCCAACCGGTCAAGCGTCAGGTCAAGCATTCAGCGGCAGACGTTCCACCGTCCGTAATCCAGGTGCAGGTGGTCGGCGTGGGCGGCGTTGTAGTCGGGGCTCAGCACCGCGCGGAACCATGGACAGGCGCCGTCTCGGACCCGGCGCAGGAAGCGGCCCCGCTCGTCCTCGCGCCGGAAGTCGCGCGCGACGCTGACCGACTGGCCGGAGGCGGTGCGGAAGGCGGCGACGTCGAGGGCGTTGGCGAATGCGTGCTCGCTACGCCGCCCCTCCGCCCGGCCATAGATGTTGCGGCAGGCGTAGGTCCCGTAGTGCTCCACCCGCGCCACCCGCGCGCCCAGCAACTCCTCGGCCGCCGGCTGCACCACGTGCCGGCTCCAGAAGGCGTAGCCGAGCGCCGCCGGGCAGGTGATCACCGGCGCGGCGGGCGACAGGGCGATGGCGGCCCCGTCGCGCAGGCGCAGCGTGTTGCTCGTCGCGCAGCCGCCGGCCGTCTTGTCGGGCTCCTCGACGAAGCTCACCCCGCCTTCGGCCAGCACCTTGCGGCACAGCGCCGGGTGGGCGGCGGCCCTGGCGAACTTCACCGACGTCGCCATGCCCACCGGCTGATCGAGCCGCAGCGGCTTCCAGGCCAGGTCCTGCGGCGGCGCCCAGGCGTTCACCGCCGTCAGCACCGCCGCGCCGGCCAGCGCCAGGTCGAGCAGCGTCACCCACAGGCCGGTGAGCGCCAGGGTCTCCGGCGGGACGGGCTTAAGCTGGGGAATCCGCAAACGCACACCGGTCGAACGGCCCGGCGGCGCGCGGGTTCAGCGCGCTTCCCATCTCGAACAATCGTTCTAAGCTTCGCCCACTCAGGGGAGCGGATCGGATGCGCTGGCTGGGACGGGTCGTGCTGGGGATCGTCGCGATCCTCGTCGTGCTGGTCGCCGTGGTCGTCGGCCGCACCCTCGCCTGGAAGGGCCCCGCCGGCCCCGACATCGCCGCCGCCGGCCTCGCCCCGGCGATCCCGGTCGACGTCGCCCGCGCCGCGCGCAACCTCTCCCAGGCGGTGCGGATCGCCACCGTCAGCCACCAGGACCCGGCCGAGGACCAGCCCGCCGAGTGGGACCGCCTGCACGCCTTCCTGCAGGCGGCCTATCCCGCCGCCCATGCGGCCATGACCCGCGAGACGGTCGGTGGCCACGGCCTGGTCTACACCTGGACCGGCGCCGATCCCGCGCTCGATCCGGTTGTGCTGATGGCCCACCAGGACGTGGTCCCGGTGACGCCCGGAACGCAGAAGGACTGGAGGTATCCCCCCTTCGGCGGCGAGATCGCCGAGGGCTCGGTCTGGGGGCGCGGGACCATCGACGACAAGGGCTCGCTGATCGCCCTGTTCGAGGCCGTCGAGACCCTGGCCCAAGGCGGCTTCCGGCCTCGCCGGACGGTCATCCTTGTCTCCGGCCACGATGAGGAAGTGCGCGGCCGCGGCGCGCGCGCGGCGGCCGCGCTGTTGAAATCCCGCGGCGTCCGGGCCCAGTTCGTGCTCGACGAGGGCCTGGTGGTGATCTCCGACCACCCGGTCACCCAGGGCCGCGTGGCGCTGATCGGCACGGCGGAAAAGGGTTACGGGACCCTGCGCGTCACGGCGCCGGCGGTCGGCGGCCATTCCTCCACACCCCCGGAGGACTCCGGCGGGGCGGTGGTCCTGGCCCGCGCCGTTGTCGCCATCGTCGAGGCCGGCTTCCCGCTGGCCTTCCGCGGCCCTGGGGCGGACATGGTCGAGGCCGTCGCGCCGCACGCGGCCTTTCCGGTGCGGATGGCGGTGGCCAACCGCTGGCTGTTCGAGCCCTTGCTGGTGGGCCAGGTCGGAGCCTCGGCGCCGGGCGCGGCCCTGCTGCACACCACCATCGCCCCGACCATGCTCCAGGGCAGCCCCAAGGAAAACGTCCTGCCGCAGGACGCCTCGGCCAGGATCAACTACCGTTTCGCGCCGGGTGACTCCTCGGACGAGGTCCTGGCCCGCGCCAGGGCGGCCGTCGGCGACCTCCGGGTCCGTCTCGCCTGGGACCGCCCGCCTGACGAGGCGACCCCCGTCTCCTCGACCACGTCCGATGGCTGGAAGCTGGTCGCCGCGGTCGCCGCCGAAGTCAGCGGCGCGCCGGTCGCCCCAGGCCTCGTCACCGGCGCCACGGACAGCCGCTACCTGCAGGAGGTCGCCACGGACGTCTATCGCTTCCAACCGATGGAATTCGCTCTGGCCGACATCGGCATGATCCACGGCACGAACGAGCACCTCACCCTCAAGAACCTCGAGCGCGCCGTGCAATTCTACGGTCGGCTGATCGCCACCGCCGCGCGCTGACTTCGATTCTGCGGCCGAATGCGGGTCGCACGCTTGCCCCGCGCCACGCGGACCAATACCTGCAGGACGCTGATTGAGCTGCGGGCTTGCGGCGCGCGCGCGGAGGTCTCACCGTGCCGGCAATCTTCGAGGAGTTATCATGACGAACTGGACGGTCCTGTTGAGCGACGACGACGACGGCGACGAGGACGACAAGGGCCGCCTGCCCGACATGCCGATGACCGCCGGGCCGGTCCAGAACGCGCTCTTCAAGTCCCGCACCGTCCTGATCTTCGGCGAGATCGACATGCGTCTGGCCGAGCGCGCCACGGCCCAGCTCACCGCCCTGGCGGCGGAAAGCGACAAACCGGTGCGGATCATCATCAACTCGCCGGGCGGCCACGTCGAAAGCGGCGACACCATCCACGACATGATCCGCTTCTGCGGCGTCGAGGTGAAGGTCATCGGCACCGGCTGGGTGGCCAGCGCGGGGGCGCACATCTTCCTCGGCGCCAAGAAGGAAAACCGGCTCTGCCTGCCCAACACCCGCTTCCTGCTGCACCAGCCGGCGGGCGGCATGCGCGGCCAAGCTTCGGACATCCAGATCGAGGCCGAACAGATCATCAAGATGCGCGACCGCGTGAACCGGATGATCGCGCAGGAGACCGGCCAGACGGTCGAGCGGATCGTCAAGGACACCCAGCGGAACTACTGGCTGAGCGCCGAGGAGGCTGTCGAGTACGGCTTGGTCTCGCGGATCATCCACAACACCTCGGACGTCTGACGTATGGCGGCGTGGTGGCGGGGCGCGGTCCTCTACCACGTCTACGTCCGCAGCTTCTTCGACAGCGACGGCGACGGCCATGGCGACCTTGCGGGCGTCATGGCCAAGCTGGACTATATCCAGGGCCTCGGTGTCGATGGCCTGTGGCTGTCGCCCATCCACCCCTCGCCGAACCGCGACTGGGGCTATGACATCGCCGACTATCATGGCGTCCAGGCCGACTACGGCGCGCTCGAGGACTTCCAGGCCCTGCTGGACGAGGCCCACGCCCGCGGCCTGAAGGTGGTGATGGACGAGGTGCTGTCACACACCTCGGACGAGCACCCCTGGTTCATCGACAGCCTGACCGGCGGAGCGGACGGGCCGAAGGCGGACTGGTACGTCTGGACCGATCCGAAGCCGGACGGAACCGCGCCGAACAACTGGCTGTCGGTGTTCGGCGGACCGGCCTGGGCCTACCAGCCGGCGCGGCGCCAGCACTACCACCACAAGTTCCTGCGCCAGCAGCCGAAGCTGAACTGGCGTCAGCCGGCGGCGCGCGAGGCGGCGCTCTCGGTGCTGGACTACTGGCTGGAGAAGGGCGTCGACGGCTTCCGCCTGGACGTCGCCGGGACCTACCTCCACGACGAGGCCCTGACCGACAATCCGCCGGTCCCTGCCGATCGGCGCGGGCCTTACGCGTGGAGCCACGCGGCCAACCTGCAGCGCCATCTGCACGACTCCAACCTGCCCGAGAATGTCGGGATGCTGGAGCTGATCCGCCGCCGGGTCGAAGCGCATGGAGACCGCTTCGTGTTCGGCGAGTTCTCGGAGGAGGAGGCCCGCTGCGGCGCCTACTGCGGGCCGGCTGAAGGGCTGCACTCCGGCTACACCTTCGTGATGCTGCTGGCGAAGAACCTCGATGGTGGGTTTGTGCGGGAGCACTACGCCACCCTGGCCGACTATCCGGACCACTGGCCGACCGTCTCCTTCTCGAACCATGACGTGCCGCGCACCGTCAGCCGGTTTGGCGGGGCGGCCGCCTCGCCCGACCTCGCCAAGGCGCTGTTCGCCCTGCTCCTCAGCCTGAAGGGCACGACGCTGATCTACCAGGGCGAGGAGCTGGGCCTGCCGCAGGCCGAGCTGACCCGCGACCAGCTGCGCGATCCGGTCGGCGATCTCTACTGGCCCTATTCAGGCGGTCGCGACGGCTGCCGCACGCCGATGCCGTGGACCGACGGGCCGGCGTTGGGGTTCACCACCGGCGAGCCCTGGCTGCCCGCCGCGCGGGAGCACGCCCGCCTGACGGTCGCGGCCCAGGAGGCCGACCCGGACTCCACGTTGGTGTTCGCCCGCCAGATGATCGCCTTCCGCAAGGAGACGGCGTCCATGACGCTGGGCGACCTTGATTTCCTTGAGACGCCCGAGCCGGTGCTGGCCTTCGTCCGCCGCCATGGTGACGAGGCGGTCGCCTGCCTTTTCAACCTGGGCGCCGAGCCACAGTTCCTCGACTTCCCCCTCCTGGAGGGCGCCGAGCTGCTATGGGTGCGCGCCGGCGACGGGGACCTGCGCGGCGGCTCCATCGGCCTGTCGCCCTACGCCGCGGTCTTCCTGCGGCTCGCCAAGACGGATTAGAACGGGCCATGGCCGAAGGTGACGTCAGGACAGCGCGGGGCGAGGCACGGTTCGGCCAGGGTTTCCTGACCGACACCTGGTACTTCGCCGCCCTGGCCTCGGACCTTAGGCCGGGCAAGCTGCAGCGCCACGAGATTCTCGGCGAGCCGGTGATGCTGGGCCGGGGCGGCGACGGCAAGCTGATCGCCCTTCGCGACATCTGCCCGCATCGCGCCGCGCCGCTATCGGCCGGCCGCCTGCACGAAGAGACGGATGGGACGCAGAGCGTCGAGTGCCCCTACCACGGCTGGCGGTTCGGCGGCGATGGCGGCTGCCGCGCGATCCCTTCGCTGGTCGACGACCAGGCGATGGACGTCAGCCGGATCCGCATCCGCGCCTATCCGGTCGCCGAGAGCCAGGGGCTGGTGTTCATCTGGATGGCGTCGGACGCGCGCGGCGCCAGCCAGCCGACCGAGCCGCCGCCGGTGTTTCCCGGCGTGGTGGGCGGACCGCCGAAGCTGGTCGACAGGATGGATTTCGCCGCCCACATCGACCATGCGGTCGTCGGGCTGATGGACCCGGCGCACGGCCCCTACGTCCACCAGCAGTGGTGGTGGCGTTCGAAGAAGAGCCAGCACGAGAAGGCCAAGCGGTTCGAGCCGCGCGAGCAGGGCTTCGCCATGGTCCGCCACGAGCCGTCGAAGAACTCCCGCGCCTACGCTGTCCTGGGCGGCGAGCCGCTGACCGAGATCACCTTCCGCATTCCGGGCCTGCGCTGGGAGCACATCACGGTCGGCGACCGTCAGGTGCTGTCGCTCACCTGCCTGACCCCGATCGGGGAGGCCAGGACCCGCATCACTCAGATTATCTGGTCCGACCACTGGGCCTTCGGCCTGCTGAAACCGGCCCTGCGCGCCGCGGCACGGGCGTTCCTGCGCCAGGACGGTGACATGGTGAATCTGCAGAACCAGGGGCTGAAATACGACCCGGCGCTGCTCTGGGTCGACGACGCCGACCGTCAGGCCAAGTGGTACGTCCAGCTCAAACGCGAGTGGGCCGCGAGCCGCCGCGAAAGCCGGGCGTTCGCCAACCCGGTCGAGCCGGCCACGCTGCGCTGGCGCAGCTAGCGCGGCTCAGGTTTTCGTCTGGGCCTTCGCTGGCGTCTTCTCCACGCCCACGAACACCACCTTGGTGTCCTTGCTCACCGCCTGACTGAGCTGCCGCGCGTCCCAATTGGTCAGGCGCACGCAGCCGTGGCTGGCGGTCTTGCCGACCAGCCGTGGGTCGGGTGTTCCGTGGATGCCGTAGGTGTCCTTGGTCAGATCGATCCATACGGCGCCGACAGGATTGTTCGGGCCAGCCTTGATCGTCAACTTGCCCGCCGACTTGTCGCCGAAATTCAGCCGCGTCGGGTCATAGGTGTAGGTCGGCTCGGCCGCGACGGTGCGCACCGCCCATTCGCCGCTCGGCGTCGGCAGATCGGATGAGCCGACCGTCGCCGGATAGACCGCCAGCAGCTTCTCCCCGGCATAGGCACGGACCTGATTCCGGCCCTTGTCGACCTCGATGCGTGTGACGGCGGCGTTCAGCTTTTCCGCGCCGGGTGCGGCGACGACGATCTTCGTTCCGGGCGCGGCGAAGTCGATCCCGGGATTCAGCGCCTTCAGCAGGGCTTCGTCCATGTGGAACTTCTCGGCCAACCCTTCCGCGGGGCTCGCGTAGCCGAGGTGGTCGAGCTTGGCCATCTCCTCGTACTTCTCGGGCACCGGACGGAAGGGACCGGCCACGTCCTCGGAGGTGATGATGTAGTCGGTCACCACCGAGCCTGCGTCCTCGGCCAGTTTCGCCCATACCTGATCGTCCATCCGGCCGTCGACCGGCAGGCCGTTCGCGGCCTCGAAGGCAGAGACCGCGTTGCGCATGTTGCCGCCGTCCTGGCCGTCGATCACGCCCGGTGAGAAATGCGCCCGGGCCAGCAGCACCTGGGCTCGGATCATGGCGTCGCGCTTCGCCTGAGGCGTCGCGACCTCGGCGGACCAGGCCGCCTGATCGATCGCCCGGGCGACCGGCGAGGCGGAGGGAGTCACCGGCGGAAGCTCCAGAGGCTGCGGGTCCACGGCGGGGGTGGGAAGCATGCCCGTGGAGGACGCCTGGTTCTGGCCACGGTCCACCACGCCGCCCGGAGCCGGTTCGGAACAGGCCGACAGGACAAGGGCGGAGACGCCCGCCAGCAGAACCACCATCGGATATTTCATCGTGGACCTCAGCCTTGCGCCGCGCGTTGAGCACGGCGTGAGCATCAAGCCTTCAGAAGCTCTGCGGTTCCTGGGCGCGCTGTTGGCGGCCGCGGTGCTGCTCGCCCTGCTGGTGGTGCGGGTGACGGGCGACGGGGCCGATCCGGAGCCTGCCGCCTCGCGCCAGGCCTCGCCGCCGGCGCCGGCGCCCTTGCCTGTCCTGCCGACATCTACGGCCAGCCCGGCTTCCCCCGCAGCGGGAAGTTGCGCCACGGCGGGATGGTCGCGTGGGGCCGCGACCAACGCGTCGCAGTTGAGCACCCTCGCCTGGGCCCCGTTCCGCCGACCCGAGACCGGTTGGGAGACCTATGCGCCGCTCATCGCCCGCGAGATCGGCACGGCCTGCCCGCCGCAATCGGAAGCGTTCGCCGCCGCCCTCGCCGCGTGGCAGGGCCGGCAGCGGCTGCCGGTCGACGGGGTGCTCAAGGAGGCGGACTTCATCCGAATGAAGGGGGTGATCCAGACCCGCCGGCCTTTTGTCAGGGCGAGCGCCCGGGGCGTCTGCCCGCCTGGGCCTGACCCCGCGACCCTGGAGGGGAACCGCCCGGGAGAAGGCTATGGCGGCAAGGCCATCCAACTCCTCCCCGAGGCGTTCGCCGCCTATCGCCGGATGGCCGAGGCCGCGCGGGCCGAGGTTCCGGCGATCGCCGCCGATCCCCGCAACCTGACGATCTTCTCCGGTTACCGCAGTCCGGAATCCGACGCCGCCCGCTGTATCGCGGACGGCAACTGCGACGGCGTCGTGCGTGCGACCTGCTCGCCGCACCGGACCGGCACGGCGCTCGATATGTACGTTGGCCAGGCTCCCGGCTTTGGCCCGGATTCCACCGCCGATCCGAACCGGCTGTTCATGAGCCGGACGCCAACCTACCGCTGGCTGGTGCGCAACGCCGACCGCTTCGGGTTCGTCGCCTATCCGTTCGAACCCTGGCACTGGGAGTGGCGCGGCTGATCTTCCCGGTCAGCGGGCGAAGGCGTAGGGCCCGCCCTTGTCCAGCGCCGTGCGATAGGCCGGCCTCGCCTGGAACCGCTGCACCCAGCCCTTGAGGTTCGGGTGGCTCTCCAGCCGCCCGAAGGCGCCGGCGACCTCGCCGACGAAACTCATCTGGATGTCGGCAGCGGAGAAGTCGCGGCCGAGAAGCCAGTCGCGACCGGCGAGGGCCTCGTCGACATAGCCCAGGTGGTTGGCGACCTCGCTGTCGATGCGCGGATGCAAGGGGGCGCCGGCCTCGCCCAGCCGCGAGACATACATCAGCAGCATCAGCGGCAGCATCGCCGATCCCTCGGCGTAGTGCAGCCATTGAACATAGGCGTCATAAGTGCCCGCTCCGGGCGCGGGCGCCATCCGGCCGCCGCCGTGGTGACGGATCAGGTAGTCGATGATCGCGCCGGATTCATGGACGGTGCGTTCGCCATCGGTGATCACCGGGGACTTGCCGAGCGGGTGGACCGCGGTCAGTTCCGGTGGTGCGAGCCGCGTCGCCGGATCGCGCGCATAACGACGCACCTCATAGGGCAGGCCCAGCTCCTCGAGCAGCCACAGGATACGCTGGGAGCGCGAGTCCTTGAGATGGTGGACGACGATCATGGCGGCTTCCTCACCCGGTCCCGTCAACAGAGCCGGGTGACGCGGCGCAAGGCAAGAGCCGGGCGAGGCTCACGTCCTCGGCGTGAACCCTCGGGCGATCAGACCGATCTGGCGGTCCATGACCTCGGTCATGGTCTTGGCGTCCGCCTCGCCGCGGGCCGCCAGGCGATAGGTGTAGGCGTAGGCGGCGAGCAGCAGGTTGACCACCTCGTCCAGGTCGGTCTCCGGATCGACGTCGCCGCGAAGGACGCCATCGGCCAAGCAGTCGCGCATGATCTCCTTCAGCCGCGGGGTGCGCCCGAAGGGTCGCGCCGTCGCGGGCAGGGTCCAGTCATAGACCGCCGCGACATGGGCCAGAAACAGCTTGGTGCGCGGCGCCTCGAAGGCGAAATGGATCGCGAACATCGAGCGCAGGCGATCAGGCGTCGCCCCCCGCAGGTGCGGAACCAGCCGATCGAGCTCCGCATAGAGCCCGTCCAGCCGGTCCTGCATCACCTGACTGAGGATGTCGCCCTTGGAGGCGAAGGTGGTGAAGACGCTCCCGACGGACACGCTGGCCCGTCGGGCGATGGCTCGGATCGTCGTCTCGACGTAGCCGTCGGTGTCGAACAGGTCGCGGGCCGCCTCCAGTACGCGGTGCCGCGTCGCCTCCTTCTGGGACTGGCGCGCGCCTGAAATCCGATCGATGGAGCCTGCGTCGGCCTTCATGCGATGCGGCGAGCCTTAGCCGCGCCGTGCGCCCGCGAGGAGGATGCGGATCTGATCCCGCGAGCGCGCCTGCAGCGCGTCCAGGCTCCAGCCCTGGAAGATCGCCTGCGGGAAATTCGACAGGTAAGCGTCGAACAGCATCTGGGCGCGAAGCTTCACTTCCGACTCCTGACCAAGTTCGCCGCGGGCCACCCCGGCGGTGAGCTGCTCCAGGATGGCGTCCTGCATCACCTGCACCGGCGCCATGTTGCGCAGGGCATGGCCATCATCGGTGGACCAGGAGACGCTGAACGCCGCCCGGGCGAGCGGCATCTGGCTCTTATAGAAAGCATAGCCGGCCGCAAAGATTTTCAGCAGGGCGTCCTCGACGGTGCGCCCGCGGGCCGCGGCCTCGCGCATCTGGCTGCCCAGCAGGTCCATGTCGTGGACCATGATCTCGCGGAAGAGATCCGATTTGTCCGTGAAATTGGCGAACACCGCCCCGGTCGACATGCCGGCCGCCGCCGCGATATCGCGGATGGTGGCGCCCTCGTACCCCTGCTCGCTGAACAGTCGGCGCGCGGCGGCCAGAACCTTCGCGCGCGTCTGCTGCTTGGCGATGGCGCGGCGGGTCGGAACCTTCACCTTGGCTTCGACTGCGGGTTGGAGCGGGGGGACGTGCTTCATGGCTTTAACCTCGGAGAGCGCCTTTCGGCGTGGACTCATGGGGGGAGGGGGTGAAAACTGTATACGAAAATAGACCAATCGATGAGCGTGTTCAACCACCTGCGTTCCGCGATCAATGGCTGATATTCTCAACCAATGAGCGAATTTCGGGTCTTTATGTCCGAAAGATGCGGGTTTGTTTCACATATGATGCGGGACGTGGCCGATTTTGGCACGTCCAAATAACACGCTCGCTGAACAAGATCATTCCGCAACCCTTTGGGTTCGCAGTGGCCCTGAGCGGTTCCTGCCCTTAGTTTAACGCAATGGATCCCTTTAACCTCCTCATCCCCATCGCCTTGACCGCAGTCGCCCTGGTTCTGGCGGCAGGCATCTACGCCCTGTTCCGCGGGGGCGACTTCGGTCGGTCCTGGTCGAACAAGCTGATGCGGCTGCGCGTGGTCACGCAGGCGATCGCCATCGCTGTGCTCGTGGGCGCGGTCTGGTGGCGGGCGAGCCACTGAGGGCGCATGGTCACCCTGAACAGGATTTACACGCGGACAGGCGATGGCGGCGCGACCCGCCTCGCCAGCGGCGCGCCGGTCAGCAAGGCGGACCTGCGGGTGGAAGCCTACGGCGGCGTGGACGAGACGAACGCCTGCCTCGGGCTGGCGCGACTGCACACCGCTGACGACCCGCTGCTCGACCCGATCCTGGCGCGGGTGCAAAATGAACTGTTCGACCTGGGGGCCGATCTGTCGATGCCGCCTCGGGCGGACGAGCCGGAAGGCGCGGCCCTACGGATCGTCGACAGTCAGGTTTCCCGGCTCGAGCGGGAGATCGACGAGATCAACGCCACCCTGCCGCCGCTGGCGTCCTTCATCCTGCCCGGCGGCACGCCCGCGGCCGCCGCCCTGCACCTGGCGCGGACGGTCTCACGTCGCGCCGAGCGAGACGCGGTGCGGCTGGTGGAGGCCGGGGCGACGGTGGGCGGCCCCGCGTTGCGTTATCTCAACCGGCTGTCGGACCTGCTGTTCGTCGCGGCGCGCTACGCCAACGACCGCGGTGCGAGCGAGGTGTTCTGGAAGTCCGGCGCGACGCGCTGAGCGCGACTATGGGGCGGCGGTCGCCGGCTGCGTAGCCGGGGTACGGCCGATGGCCTCCAGGGCTTCGTCGCGGGCCTTCTCGTCGGTGATCAGACGGCCGGTGATGTCAGAGATCAGCACCGGCTGAGCGCAGACCCGCTCCCAGTTGTCCCACCACTTGCGTTCGGCCAGGCAGGCCTTCTGCGGCCGCACCCAACCGACCTGCCAGACAAGCATGCCGACGCAGCACACGGCGAAAACGCCCAGGAAGATCAGCTTCAAACGATTGATGGTGCGGTTCATGGGCGGTCTTTATCGAAAGGTGCGGACTGCTGGCTAGTCCCGCTGTCGGTCCGAATTGCGGCCACCGCCGGAGGCGCTTGGTTTGCAACGGGCGTTGGAAGCGGTATTCCGGACGACAATTTTTCCGCAATGCAAGTTTGAGGCGCTCAACGCATGAAAGTGTTGGTCCCGGTGAAGCGGGTGATCGATTACAACGTCAAGGCGCGGGTCAAGCCTGACCAGTCCGGCGTCGATCTCGCCAACGTCAAGATGTCCATGAACCCCTTCGACGAGATCGCTGTCGAAGAGGCGGTCCGGCTGAAGGAGAAGGGCGCGGTCACCGAGATCGTCGCGGTCTCCATCGGCCCGGCGCAGGCTCAGGAGACGCTGCGCACCGCCCTGGCGATGGGCGCTGACCGCGCGATCCTGATCCAGAGCGGCGAGGATCTGGAACCCCTGGCGGCGGCCAAGGTGCTCAAGGCGGTGACCGCCGAAGAGAGCCCTGGCCTGGTCATCATGGGCAAGCAGGCCATCGACGGCGACAACAGCGCCACCGGCCAGATGCTGGCCACCCTGCTCGACTGGCCCCAGGCGACGTTCGCGTCGGCGGTCGAGGTGTCCGGCGACAAGGCGCGGGTGACCCGCGAGGTCGATGGCGGCCTGCAGACGATCGAGGTCGATCTTCCGGCGATCGTGACCGCCGACCTGCGCCTCAACGAGCCGCGCTACGCCAGCCTGCCCAACATCATGAAGGCCAAGAAGAAGGAGCTCGCGATCCGCGAGCTCGCCGAGCTTGGCGTCGACACCGCGCCGCGCCTGAAGGTGCTGAAGGTCGTCGAACCGCCGAAGCGCGGCGGAGGGGTCAAGGTCGACTCCGCGGCCGACCTCGTCATGAAGCTGAAGAACGAAGCGGGGGTGCTCTGATGGCCGTGCTCGTCGTCGCCGATCACGACAATTCGGCGCTCAGGGACAACACCCACAAGACCGTCACCGCCGCCCAGACGCTGTCGGGGGACATCGACATCCTGGTCGCCGGCCAGAACGCCGAGGGCGTGGCCGCGGCCGCGGCGAAGATCGCCGGGGTCCGCAAGGTGCTGCTGGCCGAAAGCCCCGAGCTGGGCCAGGGCCTGGCCGAGAGCTACGAGGCCCTGATCGTCCCGTTGATGGCCAACTACGATGCGGTGCTGACGCCCGCTACCTCGCAGGGCCGCAACTTCAGCCCGCGCATCGCTGCGAAGCTGGACGTGGCGCAGATCTCCGACGCAGTCGAGATCGTCGACGCCTCGACCTTCGTGCGCCCGATCTACGCCGGCAACGCCCTGGAGACCGTCCAGTCGTCCGACGCCAAGAAGGTGATCACGGTGCGCCCGACCGTCTTCAAGGCCGCGGCGGAAGGCGGCTCGGCCAGCGTCGAGACGATCGCCGCCCCGCCAGCCCCGGCCAGGACCCGCTTCGTGGACCAGCAGCTGGTGAAGTCGGAGCGTCCCGAACTGTCGGGGGCCAGGATCGTGGTGTCCGGCGGCCGGGCCGTCGGCTCCGCCGAGGAGTTCCAGAAGGTCATCGAACCCCTCGCGGACAAGCTCGGCGCGGCGGTCGGCGCCAGCCGCGCGGCGGTGGACGCAGGCTATGCGCCGAACGACTACCAGGTCGGCCAGACCGGTAAGGTGGTGGCCCCCGAGCTCTATATCGCCATCGGCATCTCCGGGGCGATCCAGCACCTTGCCGGCATGAAGGACTCCAAGGTGATCGTGGCGATCAACAAGGATGCTGACGCGCCGATCTTCCAGGTCGCCGACTATGGCCTGGTGGCCGATTACAAGACCGCCGTGCCGGAGCTGATGGACGCGCTGAGCCAGGTCGGGAAATAGACCGGGCCGAAGCCGGACCAGGCAAGGGGCGGCCCCGCGAGGGACCGCCCCTTTTTTGATCGCCCACGCGTTGGGGTCGCGCGGACGCTCAACGGGGTTGGGCGTCGGCCTGGAGCTTGGCCTCGACCAGCGGCGCCCCGAGTTTGATGACGATCTGACGGCCGCCCAGTTCGGCGGGCGCCTGGCGGACCCGCATCTTCGTCAGCGCCTTCTCGATGGCCACGTCGCGGGCAAAGTCGCCGCTCGACTGGATCACCTGGACGGCCCCGAGCCGGTCGCCGCTGATCGAGGCGCGGACGCGCACCTCGGCAGGGATGCTCACGCCAGTTTCGACCAGCCGCGCCGCGGCCTGGGCGGAGACATTCTCAATAAACACCTGGTTTGGAGTCCGAGGCGCGGCCTGGACGCCGGATCCGAGGCACAGCAGCGCGGCCGCGGTCAGCAAAAGAAGCTGGGCTTTCATCTTAAATCCTTGAAATCTTGAAATGTGCAAGCGGCGCCGTCACAATTTCCTAGAGCCCGCCCGCAGCTTCGGCGAACGATAGTTTTTGACCAAGGTTGTTACCTGGCCTAACAACCTTGCGCGTGACCAAGCTGCCGCCCTTCTTCGCTCTTCGCGCCCTGCAGGTCGCGGCGCGCCACCGCAGTTACAGCCGTGCGGCGCGGGAGCTCTCGGTGACCCACGGCGCGGTGAGTCAGCAGATCCGGCGGCTGGAGCGCGAACTGGGCGCCCGCCTGTTCGAGCGGCAGGGCAACGCCATGATCCCGACACCCCAGGCCGCCCGCCTGGCCGCCGAGATCGGCCGGGCCATCGACGTGCTGCAGAACGCCGTGGACGAGTTCGCCAGCGCCGCGGAGCGCAGCGCCCTGGTCATCAGCCTCGACCCGCAGTTCGCCAGTCGCTGGCTGCCGCCGCGCTTGCCGAAGCTGCTAGCCTCTCCGGCCGGCGCCAGGATCGAGTTCCGGGTCGAGGAACGCCACGCCGACTTCGTGACCGATGGGGTCGATATCGCGGTCCGTTACGGCGCCGGCCATTGGCCCGGCGTGGAGACCGTGCGCCTGTTTACCGAAACCCTCCTCCCGGTCTGCAGCCCGGAGGTCGCCGCCGCGCACCGGTGGCGCTCGCCGGCCGACCTTCTGGACGCGCCTCTGCTGCACCACAGCCACCGCCCCTGGAGCCTGTGGTTCACCGCCTTCGGCTTGCAGGCGCCGCGGCAAGGGGGGCTGCTGTTCGACGATTCCATCATGCTGACGGAGGCCGCCGCCCGTGGCCTTGGCGTGGCCCTCGCCCGCAGCGGCCTGATCGAGCAGGACCTGCGGGCCGGCCGCCTGGTGCGAGTGGTTGAAAGCAGTGTCGCCTCCAACCTCGGTTTCTTCGTCGTCTGGCGCGCGGACAACCGCAAGACCTCGCGCATTCACGCCCTACGCGACTGGCTGCTGGCCGAGGCCGCCGAGGCGCGCGCCGCCGTGGACACTCCGGAGACGTGAGCGTCGTCGCTCACGGGCGCCACGCTGCGCCGCAGCAAAAGCTTGTCCGTCCAAGCCATGGGCGTGTTAGAACCTCTTTGCATTGTCGAGGACGTCTCGGGCGTCCTGCGCTTATCGAGGCTTTGGATGGTTCAGATAAAGTCGGTTGGGGTCGTCGGCGCGGGCCAGATGGGCGTCGGCATCGCCCACGTCTGCGCCCTTGGAGGCTACGACGTCCTGCTCCACGACGTGAGCCCGGAACGGATCACCGCCGGCCTTGAGGCCATCGAGCGCAACATGGCCCGGCAGGTCTCGCGCGGGATCATCGACCAGGCGGCGATGGACGCGGCCCGGGCGCTGATCAAGGCCGCGCCCGAACTCCAGACGGTCGGGGCGACCGACCTCGCGATCGAGGCGGCGACCGAAAACGAAGAGACCAAGAAGGCGATCTTCAAGGCGTTGGGCCCGCATCTTGGCGAGAAGACCCTGCTGGCCTCCAACACCTCTTCCATCTCTATCACCCGTCTCGCCTCCGCCACCGACCGGCCGGAACGGTTCATCGGCCTGCATTTCATGAACCCCGCCCCGCTGATGAAGCTGGTGGAGATCATCCGCGGCATCGCCACCGCGCCGGACACCTACGAGACGGCGGTCAACTTCGCCCGGTCACTCGGCAAGACCACCGCCAACGCCGAGGATTTCCCGGCCTTCATCGTCAACCGCATCCTGGTGCCGATGATCAACGAGGCGATCTACACCCTCTACGAGGGCGTCGGCACGGTGGACTCCATCGACACGGCGATGCGGCTGGGCGCCAACCATCCGATGGGTCCGCTGGAACTCGGCGATTTCATCGGCCTCGACACGGTGCTGTCGATCATGAACGTGCTCTACGAAGGCCTCGCGGATTCCAAGTACCGCCCCTGTCCGCTGCTGGTGAAATACGTCGAGGCCGGATGGCTGGGCCGCAAGGCTGGCCGCGGCTTCTACGACTATCGCGGCGAGACCCCCGTCCCCACGCGCTGAGGATATTTGCCGGGGTCTGTCGGCCCGCGTCATAGTCCTTCGTCCTAGGCGCGATGAAGGAACGCTGGCGTATGCTGTACACCCTGCTCTGCTACAATTCGGAGGACGTGGTCTTTTCCTGGTCGCAGGAAGAGGACGACGCCGTGATGGCCCGGCTTTCGGTCGTCCACGAACGGCTGCACCGGGAAGGCAAGCTCGGCCCCTCGCTGCGGCTGCTGCCGACCACCGCCGCCACGACCCTGCGCAAAAGCGATCCCCCGCTGATCATCGACGGTCCCTTCGCCGAGACCAAGGAACAGCTGCTGGGCTTTTACGTGGTCGATTGCGAGAGCCTGGACGAGGCTCTGGAGATCGCCCGGGAGCTCGGCCGCGCCAATCCGGGCGGCTCCTACGAGGTCCGTCCGGTGCGCCTGTTCGTCCCCGGGGCCGCCATGGCGGATAGGCCGACCGCATGACCGAAATCGCCTGGATCCATGCGGCGATCACCGCCGCCCGGCCCCAGGCGGTCGGCGCCCTGCTGCGCTATTTCCGGGACCTGGAGACCGCGGAGGAGGCGTTCCAGGACGCCTGCCTGCGGGCGCTCAAGAGCTGGCCGCAGAACGGCCCGCCACGCGACCCCACCGCCTGGCTCATCCTGGTCGGGCGCAACGCGGCGCTCGACGGGGTGCGCAAGACCCGCCGGCTCGAAGCCCTGCCCGACGAGGCGGCGCTGTCCGACCTCGACGATGTTGAGACCCCGCTGGCCGAACGGCTCGACGGCGCCCACTATCGGGACGACGTCCTGCGCCTGCTGTTCATCTGCTGCCATCCGGACCTGCCGGCCACCCAGCAGGTCGCCCTCGCCCTGCGCATCGTCTCGGGCCTCTCGGTCCGCCAGATCGCCCGCGCCTTCCTCGTCAGCGAGGCGGCGATGGAGCAGCGCATCACTCGCGCCAAGGCCCGGATCGCCGCCGCCGACGTCGCCTTCGAGCCCCCCGGCCCGGTGGAACGCTCCGAGCGCCTCGCGGCGGTAATGGCCATGATCTATCTGGTGTTCAACGAGGGCTATTCTGCGGGGGACAACGCCGCCCGCGGCCAGCTCTGCGACGAGGCGATCCGCCTCGTGCGGCTGCTGCTGAGGCTGTTCCAGACCGAGCCCGAGGTCATGGGCCTCGCCGCCCTCATGCTTCTGCAGCATGCCCGCACGCCCGCCCGCCTGGATGCGCAGGGCCAGGCGATCCTGCTCGACGACCAGGATCGCAGCCTGTGGAACCGCAAGATGATCGCCGAGGGGCTGGCGCTGATCGACAAGGCCATGCGGCACCAGCGCGCCGGCGCCTACCAGATCCAGGCCGCGCTCGCCGCCACCCATGCCCGCGCGCAAACTCCGGCCGACACCGACTGGGTACAGATCGATCATCTCTATGCGGCGCTGGAACTGCTGCAGCCGTCGCCGGTGGTGACGCTCAACCGGGCCGTGGCGGTGAGCAAGCTGCACGGGCCGGCGGAAGCCCTGGCCCTGATCGAGCCCCTGGCCGAACGCCTCGCCGGCTATTTCCATTTCTTCGGGGCGAAGGGCGCGTTCCTGCTGCAGCTCGGCCGCAGGGACGAGGCGCAGGTCGCCTTCGACCGTGCCATCTCGCTCGCCGCCAACGCACCGGACGCCGCCCACATCCGCCAGCATCTGGACAAGCTGATGCGCGACAGCGCTCCACCGGACCATCGGACCGCCTACTAGGACGACATGGCGACCGCTGCCGGCGGTTTGCGTCGGCCTCCGGTTAATCCATTCGACTTCCCGGGATTCCGCGTCGGATACTCCGGGTGATTCGGGGTGGCGGGACCATGCGACGGCTCACTCTTGCGCTGCTGTGCGCGACATATCTCTGCCTCTCGCTGATCGTCGCCCTGACGCTGTGGCGCAACGGCGGTGGCTGGGGCGCCGGCGTGGCCGCCCTGGTGGGCGGCCTGGGGCTTTGCTTCGCCTTCCACGGCCTGATCGAGCGGGCGTTGGAGAACGGCGCAATCCGCGGCGAGATCGACGCCGTCCGCGAGGCGCACAGGATTCTCATCGGCCAGGTCGAGCGGCTAGACGCCCGCCTGAGCGAGGTGGTTGAGACGGTCTCCGAGGATTCCGCCCGCCGGGCCGAGGCCCTGTCGGACGAAGTCCACATGCTGGAAACTCTGGTGCAGCGGATGCAGCACCGGCTGGACGAGGGGGGCGCGCCTCCGGCGGCGCCCGGCTGGATGGGCCACAATTCCGGGCATCGCCAGGCTGGCGTGCTGATGGATACGGTCCGCGAGGCCCTGGCCGAGAACCGGGTGGACCTCTACCTGCAACCGATCGTCGGCCTGCCGCAGCGCAGGACGGTCTTCTACGAGAGCTTCTCGCGCCTGCGCGATCCGAGCGGCCGGGTGATCATGCCCGCCGAATACCTCTCGGTCGCCGAACCGGGCGGCCTCGTCACCGCCATCGACAACCTGCTGCTGTTCCGCTGCGTGCAGATCGTCCGCCGGCTGGCCCGGCAGGACCGCCGGGTGGGCATCTTCTGCAACATCTCCATGGCCAGCCTGGGCGATGAAAGCTTCTTCCCTCAGTTCCTCGACCTGCTGACCGCCAACCGCGATCTGGCCGGGGCCCTTATCTTCGAGGTCGGCCAGGCCGCCTTCGACGCCCGCGGCGCCCTCGAGGCGCGCAACATGGGCCGTCTGGCCGCCCTCGGCTTCCGCTTCAGCCTCGACAAGGTCGTCGATCTCGACCTGGACCTCCAGGATCTCGCCCGCGCGGACGTGAAGTTCCTCAAGGTCGGCGCCAAGATGATGCTGGACGAACTCGCCGAGGTGGACGGCCGGCTGGTTCTGCGCTCCCTGCCGGACCTGGCGGCCGAGGACTTCGCCGCCCTGACCCGCCGTTATGGCGTCGAGGTCATCGCTGAAAAGGTCGAGAGCGAACGCCAGGTGGTCGACATCCTGGAGCTCGACTTCGCCTACGGACAGGGCCACCTGTTCGGCGAACCGCGGGCCATCAAGGGCGCGGTGCTGGCGGAAACCGGCGCCCCGCCGGTGGTTCTCATGCGCGACAATCTGCAACGCCGGGTCGCAGCCGGCGCCTGAGGGCCGGTGCATTGACCCGCCCGTCCCGCGGGGCTACCGCCGCGGACATGAGCGCTCTGCAACCCGCCGCCGGCCTGTCCGGGATTTCCGACCGCTACGATGTCGTGCTCTGCGACATCTGGGGCGTGATCCACAACGGGCGCGAGGCGTTCCCGGCCGCCTGCGATGCGCTTTCGCGTTTCAACACCGGACATGGCCCGGTCGTGCTGATCTCCAACGCGCCCCGGCCCAACCCGCCGGTGATCCAGCAGCTCTACGGTTTCGGTGTGCCGAAAGAGGCGTTCGCCGCGGTCGCAACGTCCGGCGACGCCACACGGACTCTGCTGGCGGAACGGGTGCCCGGTCCGGCCTGGAAGCTGGGACCTGAGCGCGACTGGCCGCTGTACGAGGGGCTGGACCTCGACTTCGCTCCCCTGGACGCCGCGCGCTTCATCGCCTGCACCGGGCCTTTCGACGACGAAGGCGACACGCCGGAGGACTATCGCGAACGGTTCGAGGGCGCGGTCGCCCGGGGCCTGGAGATGGTCTGCGCCAATCCCGACATCGTCGTCCAGCGGGGCGACCGGCTGATCTACTGCGGTGGCGCGCTGGCCCAGCTCTACGAGGCGCTCGGCGGGTGCGTGCTGATGGCCGGCAAGCCGCACAAGGCGATCTACGACCTGGCTCTGGCCAGGGCCGCCGAGCAGCTCGGCCGGCCGGTGGACCGCAGCCGGGTGCTGTGCATCGGCGACGGCCTGGGCACCGACATCCGCGGCGCCAACGCCCAGAAGCTGGACGTCGCCTTCATCGCCAACGGCATCCACGGCGCCGAAACCGTGCGCGACGGGCGACTGGACCTGGCCATCGCGTCCCACCTGCTCGAGATCGAGGGCCTGACGGCCACCTGGGCCATGGCCGACCTCATCTGGTAAGGCGATAAGGGAAGCGGGGAACGGGGAGCGCCGGTTTGCAGGGTCTTTATTTCGACGAGCTGAGCGTCGGCCAGAGCGCGGAGATTCTCCGCGTCGTAGGGGCGGGCGATATCGAGGCCTTCGCCGCGGTGTCCGGCGACACCAATCCTGTGCACCTGGACGACGCCTACGCCCGCGCCACCCCGTTCGGCGAGCGGATCGCCCACGGCATGCTCGCCGGCGCCTACATCTCGGCGGTGATGGGCACGGCACTGCCCGGGCCTGGGGCCGTCTACCTCACCCAGTCCCTGCGCTTCCGCCGGCCGGTGCGGATCGGCGACCCGGTGACCGCCAAGGTCACGGTCAAGGCGCTGGACGAGCGGCGGGGCTACGCGACCCTGGCGACCGTCTGCCAGGTCAACGGCAAGACCGTCGTCGACGGCGAGGCGGTGGTCATGGTTCCGCGCCGCACGCCATGAGCCGGGTCCGCGTCATCACCGGCTGGACGGAACTGCGCGACGTCGACCGCGGCGCGGCCGTCGCCATGGGCAATTTCGACGGCGTCCACCGCGGCCATCAACAGGTCATCGCCCTCGCCGCCAGGGCCGCGGGCGAACTGGGCGCGCCGCTCGGCGTCATCACCTTCGACCCGCACCCCCGCGTCTATTTCCGGCCCGACGAGCCAGCCTTCCGGCTGATGAAGCCCGACCAGCAGGCCCGCGCCCTGGAAGCCCTGGGCGTCGAGGTGCTCTACGTCCTGCCGCTGGACGCCGAACTGGCCGGCATGACCGACCGCGAGTTCGCCACGCGGGTGCTGCACGAGGGGCTCGGCGCGCGCCACGTCTCCGTCGGCTTCGACAATACCTTCGGCAAGGGCCGCAGCGGCACGCCCGAGAGCATGCGGGCCTATGGGCAGGAACTGGGCTTCGGCGTCTCGGTGGCCGCCGAGGTCGCGGACCGATCCGGCGAGAAGTTCTCATCGACCGCCATCCGCGATGCCTTGCGCGCGGGCCGCCCGCAGGACGCCGCCCTGGTTCTGGGCCGCCCGTTCGCCATCGAGGGCGCCGTGCAGCGCGGCCGCCAACTCGGCCGCAAGCTGGGTTTCCCCACCGCCAATGTGGCGCTGGACGACTATGTGACGCCACGCTTCGGCGTCTACGCCACCCGCACCCGCCTGCCCGACGGCCGGCACATCCCGGGCGTCGCCAATATCGGGATCAACCCGACCGTGGAGGGGATCACCCGCCCACTGCTGGAGGTATGGCTGTTCGACTTCGACGAGGACATCTACGATCAGGTGATCGAGACCGACCTGGTGGCCTTCCTCCGCGACGAGGTGAAGTTCGACAGCCTAGAGTCGATGACCGCCCAGGTGATGGCCGACGCCGGCGCCGCCCGCGCCCTGCTGATGCCGGATTTCGACTGAACCGCCCCCTGAGCGACGCAAGGGGGCGTTATGCTTGGCCTTGGGTTCGGGGGCCGCGTCTGTTAGAGCGGGCGCCCAATGACTTCGGTTCGGACGAGCCTGCGAATTAGCCGCCCGGCGTGACGTCGCCGGACGCTCGATCCAGCGCACGCCGGGTATCCCCCGCCCCCTCGAAGTTCTGAGCCAAGCCGGAAAGTCCAATGGCCGACGACGCCGAAACCCCCCAGTCCGACCAAGAGACCGGCCGCGATTACCGCGAGACCGTCTTCCTGCCCGAGACGCCCTTCCCGATGCGCGCCGGTCTGCCGCAGAAGGAGCCGCTGACGCTGGCGAAGTGGGACGAGCAGAATCTCTACCACACGCTCCGCGCCGAGCGGCAGCGCGCCGGCGCGCCGCTGTTCGTGCTGCACGCCGGTCCGCCCTACGCCAACGGCGCGATCCACATCGGCCATGCCCTGCAGAAGACCCTGAAGGACTTCGTCGTCCGCTCGCGCTTCCTGCTCGGCTACGACGTCGACTTCGTCCCGGGCTGGGACTGCCACGGCCTGCCGATCGAATGGAAGATCGAGGAGGAGCTGCGCGGCCAGGGCCGACGCAAGGACGAGGTCTCCAAGGCTGAGTTCCGGGAGCGCTGCCGCACCTATGCCGCCAAGTGGATCGAGGTCCAGAAGGCCGGCTTCAAGCGCCTGGGCGTCCTCGGCGACTGGGAGAACCGCTACGCCACCATGGACTTCGCCAGCGAGGCGGCCATCGTCGGCGAGTTCCACAAGTTCGTCGCCTCCAACCAGCTCTACCGCGGCTCCAAGCCGGTGATGTGGAGCCCGGTGGAGCGCACTGCCCTGGCTGACGCCGAGGTCGAGTACCACGACCACGTCAGCCCGACGATCTGGGTGAAGTTCCCGGTAGTCGAAGGCTCCGACGCCGCGCGCGGCGCCTCGGTGGTGATCTGGACGACCACGCCCTGGACCATCCCGGCCAACCGCGCCGTCTCCTACAACCCGGACATCGCCTATGCGGTTTATGAGGTCGAGGCGATGCAGGCGGACCTCGCCTTCGAGCCCTGGGCCAAGGCCGGCGACCGGCTGATCGTCGCCGAGAAGCTGGCCGGCGAGGTCATGAAGGCGGCCATGGTCTCGGCCTTCCGCAAGGTCGAGGCCGTCGACTGCCAGGGCATGGTGCTGGAGCACCCCCTGGCGATGCTGGACGGCTACTACGGCTTCCAGGTCCCGATGCTGTCGGGCGATCACGTCACCGACGACGCCGGCACCGGCTTCGTCCACACCGCCCCCGGCCACGGCGCCGACGACTACATGGTCTGGCTGGCCCACGGCCATCGCGAGATCCCGGACACGGTCGACCCGGACGGCGCCTACTATCCGCACGTCGCCCTGTTCGCCGGCCTCAAGGTGCTCGAGACCGAGGGCAAGAAGGCCGGCAAGTTCGGCCCCGCCAACGGCGCGGTCATGGAAAAGCTCATCGAGGCCGGCCGTCTGCTGGCCCGCGGGCGGATGGAGCACTCCTATCCGCATTCCTGGCGGTCCAAGGCGCCGGTGATCTTCCGCAACACCCCGCAATGGTTCATCCGCATGGACGAGCCGCTCGACAGCGCGGTCCATGCCGGCCGCACGCTGCGCGAGACCGCGCTGGAGGCCATCGAGGCCACCGCCTTCTATCCGGCGGGCGGCAAGAATCGTATCCGCGCCATGGTCGAAAGCCGCCCAGACTGGCTGATCAGCCGCCAGCGCGCCTGGGGCGCTCCGCTGGCCATGTTCGTCGACAAGGACACCGGGCAGCCTCTGCACGACCCCGCCGTCGACGCCCGCATCGTCGAGGCCATCCGCGCCGAAGGCGCCGACGCCTGGTTCACCCGCCCGGCCACCGACTTCCTCGGCGAACACGATCCGGCCCGTTACGAGAAGGTCGAGGACATCCTCGACGTCTGGTTCGATTCCGGCTCGACCCACGCCTTCACCCTGGAGAACCGCGCCCACACCCGCTGGCCGGCTGACCTCTATCTGGAGGGTTCCGACCAGCACCGCGGCTGGTTCCAGTCGTCGCTGCTGGAAAGCTCCGGCACCCGCGGCCGCGCGCCCTACGACGCCATCCTCACCCACGGCTTCACCATGGACGAGGCCGGCGAGAAGATGTCGAAGTCCAAGGGCAACGTCGTCGATCCCGAACAGGTCATCCGCGAGAGCGGCGCCGAGATCATTCGCCTGTGGGCGGCGATGATCGACTATTCCGACGACAGCCGGATCGGCAAGACGGTCCTGCAGACCACGTCCGACGCCTACCGCAAGCTGCGCAACACCGTCCGCTACATGCTGGGCGCCCTGGCTGACTATTCGCCGGACGAGGCGGTCGATTATGACGACATGCCGCCGCTGGAGCGGTTCATCCTGCACCGGCTGTGGCAGCTCGACGCCCAGGTCCGCGCCGCTTACGAGGGCTACATCTTCCAGGACGTGGTCCGGCCGCTGACGGAATTCTGCCAGAACGAGCTGTCGGCGCTGTTCTTCGACGTCCGCCGCGACGCCCTCTATTGCGACCGCCCCGACGCGCTGCGCCGCCGCGCCGCCCGCACGGTGATGGACGCCGCCTTCGAGCGGCTGACCGCCTGGCTCTCGCCGCTGATCCCCTTCACCATGGAAGAGGCCTGGCTGACGCGATATCCGGACGCCCACTCCAATTGTCTTCGCCCGATCCCGGACACGCCGGCGGAATGGCGTAACGACGCGGAAGCCGAACGCTGGGCGCGCGTCCAGCAGGTCACCTCCGTGGTCACCGGCGCCCTGGAGATCGAGCGCCGCGAGAAGCGGCTGGGCGCCGCCCTGGAAGCCGCGCCGCGGGTGCATGTGGCCGACGCCGACCTGCTCGCCGCCTTCGAGGGCCTGGACGCCGCCGAGGTGTTCCGCACCAGCCAGGCCAGCCTGGTCGCCGGCGACGGGTCTGAGGGCGCATTCCGCCTGGCCGAGGTGGCCGGCGTCGCCGTCGAGCCGCTGCGCGCCGAAGGGCGCAAGTGCGCCCGCTCCTGGCGAATCCTGCCGGAAGTGGGCTCCGACCCGCGCTATCTGGACCTTTCCCTGCGCGACGCCGACGCCGTCGCGGCCTGGGACGCCATTCACAACAGGGTGGACGCCGACACATGAGCCACGTCTCGAAGCTCGGCTGGCAGGCCTACGGCCTTGCGGCGCTGGTCGTCGTGCTCGACCAGATCTCGAAGTACTGGATTCTTTCGGTGGTGAAGCTGCCGGAGGTGCTGAGCGTCAAGGTCGCCGGTCCCTTCCACCTGAGCATGGTGTGGAACCAGGGCGTCAGCTTCGGTCTGCTCCGCGCCCAGGACGACCTGGTGCGCTGGGCCCTGGTGGCCTTTTCGGTGATCGTGGCGATCCTTCTGGCGCATTGGGCCCGCAAGGCCGACCGGCCCTTCAGCGCCATCGGCCTCGGACTGGTTATCGGCGGCGCCATCGGCAACGCCATCGACCGGGCGCGCTTCGGCGCGGTGGTCGACTTCATCGACGTGTCGCGGCTGTGGTTCCCGTGGGTGTTCAACGTCGCCGACAGCGCCATCACCGTCGGCGTCGTCCTGCTCCTGCTCGACAGCCTGCGGCGAGAGGCCCCCGCCGATTCCGTTGGCTGACGGGCGCGTTTGCGCTATCCACGACCTGATGTGGCCGGGGGCGGCCCTAGGAGCTGCTGTTTGATGTCCGTCAACCGAGTGATCGTTGCAACCGCCCTTGTCGCCGCGGTGGGCCTCGCCGGATGCACCTCGACGCGCAAGGCGCTCGGCATGAACAAGGTCACCCCGGACGAATTCCGGATCGTGACCAAGGCCCCCCTGGTCGTACCCCCCGACTATGCGCTGCGCCCGCCAGCGCCGGGCGAGCCGCGCCCGCAGGAGCTGCAGCCCGAAAGCGCCGCCCGCACCGCCCTTCTGGGCCAGCGCGAGGGCGAAGTTCGCTCCGACGGCGAGAAGATGCTGGTCGCCAAGGCCGGCGCCGACCGGGCGGACCCGCTGATCCGCTATGTCGTCGACGACGAGTTCGGCGACGTGGCCCACAAGGACAAGAGCTTCGCGGACCGCGTGATGTTCTGGCGCGCCGGCGACAAGGCCGCCACGCCGCCCGCCGCGGCCGGCGCCAACACCGTCACCCCGGTGGACGCCGAGACCGAAGACCAGCGCCTCGCGCGCCTCACCGGCGGCAAGCCGGTGATCATCCGCCGCGAAGCCAGCCGCGGCATCAAGCTGCCGGGCCTGTAGCCGCAGCTCTCATTCACCCGGGGAAGGCTTATTCCTCGCCCGGCGTGGTTACGGTGAAGCCCTGCTGGCGCAAGCGGTCCAGCACCCCGCCCTGCGCGAGCAGCGGCCGCAGCTGCACCACCGCTATGGCATGGCCAGGCGTTGCCAGGGCCTTTTCGATGGCGGCCGTCTGGTCCGCCTTCACCCGGGCGTCGAAGGCCCCGGCCCCGGGCACAAGGGCGATGCAGCGCTCATAGGTCCGCTCGTTGGCCAGGGCGCCTCGCACGTCGCCCTCCGCCCAGGCCCTGGCCGCCGCCAAGGTGACGCCGGCGCCCGACTCCACCTGTCCCAGCACCTCGTCCAGACAGGCGCGGCCCGCCGCCTCTGGCGTGCGGATGATGGCCCCCATGAGCGGGCCCAGGTTGTAGCTCTTCTGAGACACCGGCACCCCCGCCTGCTGGACCAGCAACTTGATCAGCTTGGTGGGGTCCGTCGTGGTCAGCTCCGACGTCTCCCGATAGTCGGTGGCCAGCAGCAGGCCGGCGGCCAGCGGGTTGCGCGTTCCGTAGCGTCCGGCCGGCTGCCCCAGCCGCGTCCGCGCGGCGACGAACCGCGCGCGGCCCGCCGGATCCAGGGTCTCCTCGAACGGGGTGGCCGACTTCAGCCGCAGCAGGTTGAAGGCCGCGCCCACCGCCCCGGTGATCTTCACCCGCACGTTCTGGAACGGCAGGATCACCACGCTGGCCCCCTGCAGATGACGCTCGAACACCGCGCGGTCCCAT
>JAEYTM010000059.1 GCA_023434015.1 Pseudomonadota bacterium
TTGGGAATGCGGCGGTCGCGGCCGTCCGGCCCGACCAGGAGCGCCGCCGGCGCCTGGAGCGCCAGCAGGTCGGCGGCGGCGCTGCGGGCCTTGGACCTGAGCTGGTGGTCGAGCCAGCGACGGATCAGCAGCAGGAACAGCAGGCTGACGGCGGCGTCGAAATAGGCGTCCGGCCCGCGCAGGATGGTCTCGGAAAAACTGATGACCAGGGTCAGCAGCACGCCGATGGAGATCGGCACGTCCATGTTGGCGCGGCGGGCCTTCAGCGAGCGCCAGGCGGACTCGAAGAAGGGCATGCCGGCGTAGAGGGTGCAGGGGGTGGCGACGATCGCCGCCCACCACTGCATCACCAGGCGCGTGGCCGGGCCGAGTTCCTGGCCGAACAGGCCGGCCCAGAGCGGCACCGAGAACATCATGGTGTTCATCGAGCCGAAGGCCGCGACGGCGAGGGCGAGGATCAGGCGGCGGCCCTCGCGGTCGTGGGCCTTCGCCGCCTGTCCGGGGTCGAAGGGCGTGGCGGGGTAGCCGAGCTGCTCGAGGGTCTCGATCACCGCCGCCGGGCGGGCCGCAGCCGCGCCGACGAAGGTGACGATGAGCTTGCCGGTGGTGAGGTTCAGCCGGGCGGCGGCGACGCCCGGCACGGCCTGGACCTCCCGCTCGATCTTGCCCAGGCAGGCGGCGCAGCGGGCGCCCTTGACCAACAGCTCCTGGGTCGGCGGCCCGCCGTCGCGCCGCCGCAGGAAGGCGCCGAAGTCGGGCGCGGGGGCGAGGTCGTAGGTCAGGGCCATTCGAGCCTCCGTCCGGCTTCGAAGCGGCGGCCCTGAGCGTCGACGGCCTCGGCGGTGAGGTCCCAGGCGCCGGCGAGCCCGGCCGCCGGGGCGGCGTAGTGGCCAGGGGCCTCCTCGCGGAAGGTCAGGACGACGCGGCCGGCCTCGGTCGCCGGGCGCTGCAGGCTGCCGCGCACGCTCAGGCCTTCGAGCGGCTGGCCGTCGGCGCCCAGCATCTTCACCACCACCCCGCCCGGTTCGGCCGCGGCGCCGGCGCGCCAGCCCAGCTCCTCCTGCTGCGCCAGGCGGGCGATCTTGCGGTTGTAGAGCAGGCCGTCCTCGTAGGGGGTCACCGACACCTGGCCCGGGAAGGTCTTGAGCGCGATGACCGTGAAGATGACGTCGACGGTGATCACCACCGCGAAGAAGCTGACGATCCCGGCCAGCACGTGCCAGCCTTTGACGCGAAATCCATTTTCGGCGGCGGGGGTGTCGCTCATCGGGCGGCTCCGGTGATGAAGGTGGTCTTGGCGCGGACCTCGTCCTCGCCGTCGCGGACGACGAAGGCGGCGGGCAGGTCCTCCGCGGCCAGGCCGGGGGGCGCGATGACGAAGACGCGCACGGCGCGGACCTCGTTGGGCTCCACGGTCACCGCGATCTCGCCGGCGCTGGCCGCCGCGCCGGGGGTGCGCAGCACCGCGCCGGGAACGCCTGTGAAGCTGACCTTCAGGGTCTTGGACTCGAAGCTGCGGTTGGAGACCTTCAGGGTGTAGCCATCGCGCACCGAGCCGTCCTGCAACCGCACGAACATCGGGTCGCGGTCCTGCAGGACGTGGAGGTCGAGGGTCTTTCGGGTCGCAAAACCCCAGGCCATCAGCGCGGTGACCACCGCGAGCATGACCGCGTAGTAGAGAGTCCGCGAACGGATCAGGCGATAGATCGCCGGCTGGCCGGCGGCGCGCGCGGCGACGGCGGCGTCGGTGTCGTAGGCGATCAGCGCGCGGGGCCGCTCGACCCGGTCCATGATCTCGTCGCAGGCGTCGATGCACAGGCCGCAGTTGATGCATTCGAGCTGGGCGCCGTCGCGGATGTCGATGCCCATCGGGCAGGCGACGACGCACTGGCGGCAGTCGACGCAGTCGCCGCGGCCCAGCCAGTCGGCGCCCTTCTTGTGCGCGCCGCGCGGCTCGCCGCGGTCGGCCCGGTAGGTGACCTGCAGGGAGTGCTGGTCGAGCATGGCGCCCTGGATCCGCGGCCAGGGGCACATGTAGATGCAGACCTGCTCGCGCATGTGACCGGCGAAGACGTAGGTCGTGGCGGTGAGCAGGAAGCAGAAGACGTAGGCGCTGGCCGGCGCCTGGCCGACCCAGAAGTCCCGCAACAGCTGTGGCGCGTCGTGGAAGTAGAAGATCCAGGCCCCGCCGGTGCCGAAGGCGATGCCCAGCCAGACGGCGTGCTTGCCGCCCTTGCGCCACAGCTTGCCGAACGACCAGGGCTGGGCGTCCAGGCGCATGCGGGCGTTGCGGTCGCCTTCGAACAGCCGCTCGACGTAGATGTAGAGGTCGGTCCAGACGGTCTGCGGGCAGGTGTAGCCGCACCACAGCCGGCCGAAGAGGGCGGTGACCAGGAACAGGCTCAGGGCCGCCATCACCAGCAGGCCGGTGATGAAGTGGACCTCCTGCGGCCACAGCTGGATGAAGAAGAAGTAGAAGCGCTGGTGCGCGAAATCGACCAGCACCGCCTGATCCGGAAGGGCGCCCGGCCGCTCCCAGCGGATCCACGGCGTCACGTAGTAGATGCCCAGGGTCACGACCAGCAGGACCCATTTGATCGCCCGCCACCGGCCGTGGACCAGCTTCGGATAGATCGGCACCCGCGGCTTGTAGAGACCGCCGGCCGCCTGCTTGCCCCGTACCCGGGCCGCGGCCGAAACCGGGGCGTCGGGGGCGTGGCCGGTGGATTTCGCCGTGCGGTCGATGACGACGGTCATGGTGCTAACGGCCGGCGGCGTTGGCGTGGATGTAGACGGCCAGCGCCTTGATGGTTTCCGGATCGAAGCGGTCGGCCCAGGCCGGCATCACTCCGTTGCGGCCGTAGTGGATCTGGCCGCGGATGTCGTCGCGGTCGCCGCCGTAGAGCCACTCGGCGTCGGTCAGGTTCGGGGCGCCGAACTGGGCGACGCCCTCGCCGGACGGGCCGTGGCAGGCGGCGCACTGTGCCTGATAGACCGGCTCGGCGCGGGCGACGGCGGCCTTCTCGGCCGGCCGGCGGGAGAGGGCGACGACATATTCGGTCAGGTCGGCGACCTGGGCGCCGGTCAGCATCTGGTCGCGGCCGAAGGCCGGCATCTGGGACTCGTGCGCCTCAGGATGGCCGCTGCGGACGCCGACGGTGATGGTCCGCTGGATGTCCTCCAGCGAGCCGCCCCACAGCCAGACGTCGTCGCGCAGGTTCGGGTAGCCCTTGAATCCGGCGCCGCCGGTCCCGTGGCAGGTGGCGCAGTTGTCGCCGAAGACCGCCTGGCCGGCGGCCAGGGCGTAGGCCTGCAGCTCCGGGTCGGCCTCGATCTGCTCCAGGGAGGCGTCGCGCAGCCTGGCGCCCTGGGTCCCGCGCAGGGCCTTCAGCCCGGCCAGTTCGCCGGCCACGGCCGCGCGGTCGGACTGGCCGAGGATGCCGCGGGTGTAGCCGCTGACCCCCGGCCACGCCGGCATCAGCACCCAGTAGACCGCCGCCACGGCGACGCTGGCCCACATCACCCAGAGCCACCAGCGCGGCAGGGGATTGTCGAGCTCGCGGATGCCGTCCCACTCGTGCCCGGTGGTTTCGACACCGGTCGCTTCATCGAGCTCACGCTTGGACATGGTCGCTCTCGTCGTCCTCGAGGGGCAGTTGGGAAAGGCGGTGGAAGGCGTCCCTGTTCTTGGGCCACAGGGCGTAGGCGCAGCCGGCGAGGAAGACGGCGACGAAGTAGATCGTCCCGCCCTGCTGGGCGATGCGGGCGACGGTGTCGTAGTCGAGGCCGCTCATCGCATGTTCTCCGGGTCTTCAGCCTGGTAGGTGCGGAAGTCGACCTGGGTCCCCAGCATCTGCAGGTAGGCGATGAGGGCGTCCATCTCGGTCAGCCGGCCGGGATCGCCGTCGAAGTCGCGCTGCAGGATCTTGTCGCCGTAGCGCTTCTTCAGCTCGACGCCGCGCGGGTCGTAGGGGTCGGCCTGGGCTTCCAGGTCGTCGCGGGCGTGGTCGATCTGCGCCTGGGTGTAGGGCACCCCGACCTTGGTCAGGGCGGCCAGCTTGCGGCCGATGTCGCGGGTCTCAAGCGGCTTGTCGGCGATGAAGGCGTAGGGCGGCATCACCGATTCCGGCACCAGCGCGCGCGGATCGATGAGGTGCTCGCGGTGCCAGGCGTCGGAGTACTTGCCCCCGACCCGCGCCAGATCCGGACCGGTGCGTTTGGACCCCCACTGGAACGGGTGGTCGTACATGCTCTCGGCCGCCAGGCTGTAGTGGCCGTAGCGCTCCACCTCGTCGCGCAGCGGGCGGATCATCTGCGAGTGGCAGGTGTAGCAGCCCTCGCGGACATAGATGTCGCGGCCCGCCTGTTCGAGCGGTGTGTAGGGGCGGACCCCCTCGACCTTCTCGATGGTGCTCTCCAGGTAGAAGAGCGGGGTGATCTCGACCAAGCCGCCGACCGAGACGACCAGCAGAATGCCGATGACCAGGGCGAGCGAATTGCGCTCGAACTTACCGTGATGTTTCCACATGGGGGTGCTGTCCCTATTCCGCCGCCATGGGCGCGGTGAGGGCGGGAGCCGCCGCTTCCGCGACGCTCGGCGCGGCGGAGGGCATGCGGATCGTGCGCCACAGGTTGTAGGCCATGATCACCGTGCCGGAGAGGAACATGAGGCCCCCCACGGTGCGGATGACGTTCTCGATGTGCTTGGCGGAGACCGTCTCGACGAAGGCGTGGGCGAGGAAGCCCTGCGGCGTGTACTCGCGCCACATCAGGCCCTCCATGATCCCGGAGACCCACATCGCGGCGATGTAGAGAAGGATGCCGGTGGTCGCGATCCAGAAGTGCCACTCGACCAGGCGGTTGGACCAGAGCCGCTCCTTCTTCCACAGCCACGGGACCAGGCAGTAGACGGCGCCGAAGGTGATGAAGCCGACCGAGCCGAGCGCGCCGGAGTGGACGTGGCCGATGGTCCAGTCGGTGTAGTGGGAGAGGGCGTTGACCTCGCGGATCGACATCAGCGGCCCTTCGAAGGTGGCCATGCCGTAGAAGGCGATGGAGACCACCATCATCCGGATCACCGGGTCGGTGCGCAGCTTGTCCCAGGCGCCCGACAGGGTCATCAGGCCGTTGATCATGCCGCCCCAGGACGGCATCCACAGCATGATCGAGAAGGTCATGCCCAGCGTCTGGGCCCACTGCGGCAGGGCCGTGTAGTGCAGGTGGTGCGGACCCGCCCAGATGTAGATGAAGATCAGCGACCAGAAGTGGACGATGGACAGCCGGTAGGAATAGACCGGCCGCTCCGCCCGCTTCGGCACGAAGTAGTACATCATCGCCAGGAAGCCGGCGGTGAGGAAGAAGCCGACGGCGTTGTGGCCGTACCACCACTGCAGCAGGGCGTCCTGCACCCCGGCGAAGGCGGAGTAGCTGCGGTGCTCCAGCAGGCTGACCGGCATCGCCAGATTGTTGACGATGTGCAGCAGGGCGATGGTGACGATGAAGGCCAAGTAGAACCAGTTGGCCACATAGATGTGCGGTTCGCGGCGCTTCCAGATCGTGCCCAGAAAGACGAGGAAGTAGGCGACCCAGACGACGGTCAGCCAGAGGTCCACGTACCATTCCGGCTCGGCGTACTCGCGGCTCTGGGTGATGCCGGCGAGGTAGCCGACGGCCGCGAGCACGATGAACAGCTGATAGCCCCAGAAGACGAACCAGGGCGCGAGGCCGCCGGCCAGCCGCGCCCTGCAGGTGCGCTGGACCACCCAGAAGGAGGTGGCGATCAGGGCGTTGCCGCCAAAGGCGAAGATCACGCCGGAGGTGTGCAGCGGGCGCAGGCGGCCGAAGTTCAGCCAGCCGGCCTCAGGGAAGTAGAGCAGGTCGGGCCAGGAGAGCTGGGCGGCGATGAACACCCCGGCCGCCATGCCGACGATGCCCCAGAACATTGTGGCGATGACGCCGGCGCGGACCACTCCGTCCTCATAGCGATCCGGCTGCGGGCGGAAGCGGCCGTCGGTGATGCCGACGGTCATCACCCAGGTGGCCGCCAGGAAGGCCAGGGTGAATATCCACCCATGCAGCCGGAACAGCGGGTCCGGGGAGAAGGCGGTCGCCACGAGGCTGGCCAGGGCGGCGAGGCCGCAGAAGGCGAAGAGCAGGAGCACGCCGGATGGCGTATCTCCCTGCGGGCGGGCGATTGAGGCTGTCATGGACCCCCGACGAGTCGCTGGTTTCGAACTGCCTCGCTCTTGCCGGGCCGGATCGGGTGCGGCCTTGATTTGCGTCAAGGACCGCCAGGCCGGCGCGGGTCAGATGCCGACGGTTCCGGAGCACGTCCCATGACAGCCAACCCAGCATCGCGCCGACTGCAGACCGTCGGCCTCGTCCTCATCGCCGCGGCGGCGTTCTCCGGCGCGGCCGGCGGCATTCACATGCTGGCGATGCGCCGCGCCTATGGAGTGATCTGCGGCTCAGGCGGAGGGGAGCTGGCGCATTGCGCGGCCTGTTTCGCCGCCGTGGCCTTGCTGTTGTCGGGCCTGGCGATGCTGGCGGCGGCGGAGATGCGACGGCCGAAATGGGCGCGTTCCAGCCTCTGAGCGAGGGCGGCCCCTCAGCGCCGCCGGGACGTCGGCAGTTCAAGGATCGCCCGCAGGCCGGACCCTGACGGCGCGTCCTCGAGCCGCACCGACCCGCCGTAGAGCTTGGCCAGATCGCGGGCGATCGCCAGGCCGAGGCCCGAGCCGGCGACGCTTTCGTCGAGACGCTCTCCGACCGCGAAGGCCTGCTCGCGCAGGGCCCGCGGCAGCCCCGGCCCGTCGTCGTCGATCAGCAGGGCCGCCGAGCCGCCGCCGGTCCGCCAGCTCAGCGTCACCTGCGCGGCCGCCCACTTGCCGGCGTTGTCGAGCAGGGCCGAGGCGATCTCCGCGAAGTCCTGGGGATCGCAGGCGAGGATCACGTCTGGGCCGGCCGGGGCCTCGAAGACCACGCCCCGCGGGCCGTGCAGCCGGGCCATGGCGCTGAGGATCGGGGTCAGGGCGGCGGTGGCCGAAGTGGTCAGGCCGGGGGTGCGCACCGCGCCGGCGGCCCGCGCCCCGGCCAGGTGGTAGTCGATCTGCTTCTGCATACGTCCGCACTGTTCGAGCAGCGTCCGCGCCGCCTCGGACTGCCCGGCCCGTTCGAGCCGCTCGGCCTCGTCCATGACGATGGCCAGCGGGGTGCGCAGGCCGTGCGCCAGGTTGCCGGCCTCGACCCGGGCGCGCTGGACGATCTCGGCGTTGGCGTGCAGCAGGGCGCCCAGGTCCTGGATCAGCGGCCGGATCTCGCTCGGGAAGGTCGCGCCGTCCGGGGCGGGGCCGCCGCCGCGCATCTCGGCGATGGCCTTGCCGAGCCGGTCGAGCGGACGCAGGCCGTAGGTGAGCTGCAGGGCGCCGCCGCCGACCAGAACGAGGCCCAGGACCAGCAAGGCGATGATCAGCATGCGGTACGAGCTCGTCTGCAGCGCCGCCAGCACCTCCATGTCGGTGGCGATGGAGACCCGCAGCGGCGGGCCGCCATCGGCGGCCAGCTTGACGGCGCCATACTCCAGGACCGGTCCGCGCGGACCCGGCGCCTCGCCGCTGGCCGGTGAGGTCCCTGTGGCGTAGGCGCCGGAAAGCGACGCTTCACCCAGGGAGGAGGAGCGCAGCGTCGGCTGGCCGTCGCGCTCGACCTGCCAGTAGCTCGCGCCATAGGCCTGAAAGCGTGGGTCTGGCAGCGGCTGGCGCAGTCGCGGGCGGCCCGCCTCGTCGACCTGGGCGATCGACGACAGCTCGGCGAGATGGACGACGAGATCCTGGCGGAACTGGTCGGCGAGCTGGTCGCGGAACACGCCCGCGATCACCGCGCCGGCGACCGCCAGGCTGGCGATGGCCCCGATCATCGCCACGGCGATCAGGCGGAACCTCAGGCTGTCGTGGGGCGGCCTCATCGTTCGAACCGGTAACCCAGCCCGCGCACGGTGGTGATCGCGGCGCGGCCGATTTTGCGTCGCAGGCGGGCGACGTGGACCTCGACGGTATTGAGGTCGCGCTCCTGCGAGAGCGGGTAGAGGTGATCCAGCACGTCGGATTGGGAGACGATGCGTCCGGCGCGGTGCAGGAAGAACTGCAGCAGGCGGAATTCGATCTGGGTCAGGTTGATCGGCTCGCCGTCCGCCAGCCAGGCGGTGCGCGCCGCCGGGTCTAGGCTTACGCCGCCGGCCTGCAGGCGAGGTCCGCTCTGGCCGGCCGTCCGACGCGCCAGGGCGTGCAGCCGGGCGACAATCTCCTCGGTGCGGGCCGGCTTGACCACGAAATCATCGGCGCCGGCGTTGAGCCCGGCGACCTTCTCCTGCCAGCCGTCGCGGGCGGTGAGAATGAGGATTGGCGTCGCCAGCTTCAACGCCCGCCACCGGGCCACAAGCTCCAGCCCGCCGAGACCGGGCAGGCCGAGGTCGACGATCAGGGCGGCGAAGCTCTCCGGGTCCGGCCAGGCCAGGGCGGTTTCGGCGTCTCGGGCGTGTTCGACGACGAATCCGGCGGTCGCAAGGCCCGCGGCCAGGCGCCGGGCCAGCTCCTCATCGTCCTCCACGAGACACACGCGCATAGACCTCCATCGTCGCCGGCTCGGGGAAGCTCAAGCTTTTTCGTCCCGACGGCCCGGTTTGACAGCTTCGTTGCAGCTTCACCTGCCAAGGGCGGAGCATGACGCAAGCCTGGCCGCCGCTCCTCGCCCTCCTGCTCGCCTTCGCCGCCGCGCCCGCCGCAGCGGCGCCCATCCGCATCGATGCCGCCCAGGCGCAGCGGATCGGCCTGAAGGTCGCCGCCGTGCAGCCCGCCGGGGCCGTGCCGCTCGCCACCCTGCCCGGGATCGTGACGCCGCCGCCGCAGGGCCGCGTCGCCGTCACCGCCCCGTTCGCCGGCGTCGTGCGGCAGAGCCTGGTGATGGAGGGCCAGACGGTCTCCAAGGGGCAACGCCTCGCCGTGGTCCACAGCCGTGAGGTGCTGAGCCTCAGTTCGGACCTCGCCCGCGCCCGCGCCCGTCTCGGCGTCGCCCGGCAGGCGGCGACGCGGGCCGAGACCCTGGCCCGCGAGGGTGTCATCGCCGGCGCCCCCGCCGAGGAGGCGGCCGCGGCCCGGCGTGG
>JAEYTM010000239.1 GCA_023434015.1 Pseudomonadota bacterium
CCCCCCCGCGGGGGGGGGGGGCGCCGCCGACCTCGATGGGCTCGTGGTCACCGCCTCCGGTTTCGAGCAGAAGGTGGTCGAGGCGCCGGCCAGCATCACCGTCATTCCGCGCCAGGAGCTGCAGCAGATCCGCGCCGCCAGCCTTGCCGAGGTGCTGAGCACGGTCGAGGGCGTCGACGTCGGGGGCGCGGTCGGCAAGACCGGCGGCCTGAACATCAACATCCGCGGCATGGGCAGCGACTACACCCTGGTGCTGATCGACGGCCGCCGCCAGAACACGGCCGGCAGCGTCACCCCCAACGGCTTCGGCGAGACCTCGACCAGCTTCATGCCGCCGGTCAGCGCGGTCGAGCGGATCGAGGTGGTGCGCGGCCCTGTCTCCACCCTCTACGGGTCGGACGCCATGGGCGGCGTGGTCAACATCATCACCCGCAAGGTCGGCGAGGTGTGGAGCGGCTCGATCTCGGCCAACGCGACCTTCCAGGGGGACGAGGAGTTCGGCAACCTCTACGGCGGCGACTTCTACGCCACCGGGCCGCTCGTCGCCGGCCGCCTCGGCCTGGCCGTCCGCGGCAGCCTGCTCGACCGCGAGGCCTCCAGCCTGACCTTCCAGAACGTCGCCGGCGCCGAGGCGCCGGTGACCGGCTTCGGCCGCAGCGCGACCAAGAGCGAGATCCGCAGCCTCGGCGGCCGGCTGACCTTCACCCCGCACGAAGACCACGACCTGTGGCTCGACGCCGACGTCGCCACCCAGTGGTACGACAACGCTCGCGGCCAGATGGGCACCGCCACCACCGCCGGCGGCTATGCCGACGCCCTGGAGTTCAACCGCGCCCAGGTGGCCCTCGCGCACGACTGGCGCCTGCCGTTCGGCGCCCTGGAAAGCAACATCTCCCACGGGGTCACCGAGACCGTCGGCCGCATCGTCCCGCCCGGCGTCCCCGGCGCCGGCACGCCCCGCAAGCTGGAGGCGACCAACACCGTCTACGACAGCAAGCTGTTCTCCCGCTGGGGGAACCACACCTTCACCCTGGGCGGCCAGTACTGGGACGCCGAGATGGTCGACGGCGTCGCCCCGACGGCGTTCGAGCACCAGCAATGGGCCCTGTTCGCCGAGGACGAGTGGCGGTTCCTGCCGTCCATGGCCCTGACGGTCGGCGCCCGCCACGACGACCACAGCACCTTCGGCGGCCAGTTCAGCCCGCGCGCCTATCTGGTGTGGAACGCCAACGACAGCTGGACGGTGAAGGGCGGCGTCGCCCGCGGCTTCAAGACTCCCCGCCTGGAGCAACTGGCCAGCGGCATCAATGGCTTCGGCCAGCAGGGCCGCCTGCCGCTGATCGGCAGCCCCGGCCTGACCCCGGAAACCAGCACCAGCACCGAGGTCGGCGTCTATTACGACAACCTCGCCGGCTTCACCGCCAATCTGACGGTGTTCAACAACGAGTTCGAGGACAAGATCGCCTCGGGCCAGCCGGTGGCCAACTGCGCCTTCGGCATGACCCAGGCACAGTACAACTCCGGCGCCGGCCGGCCGGCCGGCTGCATGGACGTCGGCTTCTTCCCGGCCTCGGCGACTTTCGGCCAGAGCATCAATATTGACGAGGCGGTCACCCGCGGCGTCGAGGCCGCCGCTCGCCTGCGCTTCCTCGAGGCCTGGACCCTGGGTGTGAACTACACCTACACCGACAGCGAGCAGAAGAGTGGGGCGGAGGCCGGCCGGCCGCTGACCGACACGCCGGAACACATGCTCAACGCCAACCTGCGCTGGCAGGCGACGGATCGGTTCAACGCCTGGATCCGGGGCGAGTACCGCAGCGAGCGCTACCGCAGCGACGCGGCCGTGCGCGCGGCCCTTGGCGACTACAAGCAATACGGCCTGCTGCACCTGGGCGGCGCCTATCGGGTGACCCCGAACGTCACCCTGAACGCGACCATCTACAACCTGCTCAACACCGACTTCGTGAAGCTGCTGCCCTACGGCAGCCCGGTGGCCTACGCCCCGGAATACACCAACAACCAGGAGCCGCGGCGCCTGTGGGTGTCGCTTCGCGTCGACTTCTAGTCGTGGCGGGCTGTCCGGTCGGCGATCGGGCGGCCCGTCCCCTGACCTAGCGGAACAGTCCGAAGACCACGTCCACGGACCACATGACGATCGGCACCGCGGCGACGATCAGCGCGATGCCGCCGATGAGGCAGGCCTCGTCAGGGACGTGGATGGATGGGCGTTGTCGCAATGTTTCCTCCCTCGCCGGACGGCCTCTGACGGGCCGGATCAACAAGAAAGGCGAGCTTGGCGGATAACCCCGGCTTAGGCCAGCCGTCCCCTAGCCGGCGGCCGGCGCGGCGCTGAGGGCCCCTTGGGGCGGCCGCCCGCCACCACCGCCTCGACCACATGGGCGCGGTACAGCACCGCCAGCAGGTCGGTCTGGGTGATCACCCCCACCAGCACCCGGTCGGCGTCGACGACCATGGCCTCGTGGGTCGCGCCGCTGGAGAGCAGCGGCAGCAGGGTTTCGATGGCGGCGCCCGGCGCCACCTTGTGCACGAACGGGTCCAGCACCCGCGACACTGGACGGTCGCCGCCGGCCAGCAGTTCGGCGCGCCGCACCAGGCCGACGCCGCGGCGGCGCGCGTCGATCACCCGCGCCGTGC
>JAEYTM010000094.1 GCA_023434015.1 Pseudomonadota bacterium
CCCCCGCCGTTGGAAGCCGCCCGGCGGTCGCACCGGTCCCAGGGGCTTGCTGTAGTTGAAGCCCCAGCGAACCTCCTCGCGGTCCTGCCGCGCGAAATTCACCGGCCGCGCGTCGATCTGCACCAGCCGCCCCTCGGCGTTGCGCACGAACCGCTCCGGGAACGCCGCCTCGATCTCCGCCGTCGCCGTCGGGAAGGAGGCGATTACGTCGCGCGTGCGGCTTCGCACATAGTCCGCACGGAAGGTCAGGTTGGTCTCGTCGAACGGCTTGAAGTTGACGCCAAGCTTGACCACGCGGCGGTTGTCGGCCGCCAGGCCCGGTGCGCCGCCCTCGATGCGTGCGACCTCGACGGTCTCTCCACGCAGGAAATCGAACACCCGCACCGCCGGAGTGACGACCTCGGGGTCGCCGAGTTGCTGGATCGAGGGCGCTCCCTCCTCCTGGGTGAAGGAGGCGATCACCCGCACGGGCTGAATCGGCGACCAGTTCGCCCCGAAGCCGACCGTGGTCAGGGAGCCGAAGTCGGACAGGTGTTCGGCTGCGACATTGAAGTTCGCCGACAGGTCGCCGATCCCCTCCAGCACGCCGCTGCGACGGCTGGCGATCGGCAGGTCGAAGTTGGCGCGCAGCCGGCCGGTGTCGCGGCCGAGGTCCGCGGTCCGCCTTACGCCGGCGCGCAGGGATTCGCTTTCCAGGCGTCGGGTCTCCAGTCCGCCGGTGATCGTGGTCGCAAGGCCGCCCGCCGGCAGGTCCGTCACCGTGCCGTTGAGGACGAATTCCGCATCGGCCGAGGTGACGACGGATTTGGCGAGGTCCGGGGCGCGGTACAGCAGCAGCTGGCTGGACGGCGCTGCGAACGGATTCACCGCCGGGTCCCCCGCCGTGACCGCCGCCTGCAGGGCCGAGATGTTTAGGCCGGTCTCCGTGGTCGACTGCGAGTCCACCCGGTCGGCGTTGCCGGTGAACGACCACCGCCAGCCGGAAATCGCGCCGTTCATCGCCACGCCCAGGTGGCCGTTCAGCACGTCGCTCGTGCGACGCAGCGCCCGCAGTCCGCCGTCGTAACGCTGCAGCTCGACGTCGCCCGCGAAGGGCGAGAACGGATTGCCGGAGGGGATCGTCAGGCTGCTGCTGGCGAGGCCGAGGCGACTTTCCGACTCCGAGACGTCCAGGGAGCCGTTGAAGGTGGCCGAGACGCCGTTGCCGAGCGGCTTGGTGAGCACGCCGTTGATCGAAAGCTTGTTCGAGGCCGACAGCAGCGTGCGGTATCCCCCCAGGTCGGTGGCCCGTGGCCCGCCCGCCGCCGCGAACTGGGACAGGGTGGGCGCCCCGGTGAGCGCGCCGGGCACGGCGGCGACCGTCAGCGACTGGCCGGCCAGGGCGCTCAGCGCCGGGTCGATCTCCAGACCGGAAGAGAAGGGCGAGGCAGTGACGTTTCCGATGACGTCGAACGGCCGGCTGGCCGCCCCGGCGACGAGGTCCCGTTCGCTTTCGTACAGCGGTGTCGAGCGGCTCAGCTTCACGTCGAGCTGCATCCGATCGTCGCGCTGAATGCGCAGCAGGTTGCCGCTGGCGTCATAGGTCTCGCGCCCGCCGGCCGTGGCGGCGGTCACGCCGGCCTCGGTGGTGACGGCCCGGAAGCGCGGACGCAGCACGAAGTTCACCACCCGCTGGTCCGCGCGGTAGCCGTACTTCAACGCGACCTCTTCCGGCAGGATCTCGACCCGCTGGATCGCCTCGGTGGGGATGTCGCGGATCTCCGCGAAGCTGGAAATGCGCGCGCCGTTGACGAGGGTGACCGGGCGACCGCCGCCGCGGCCCTGGGCGCTGCCGGTCTGGGGCGCCAGGAACTCCAGCAGCTCCGCCACGGAGCTGACGCCCGCCGAGCGGATCTCCCGCGCCCCGAGCGTGATCTCGGGCGGAATGTCGCCGATCACCGAACCTCGCGGCGTCATACGACCGGCCACCACGACCAGTTCGTCCACCAGGGTGTCGTCCTCAGGATCGAAGCCGGGCTCCGCCTGCGCCTCAACAGCGGCGACCGGGGGCGTGGTTTCCGGAGCGGTCTGCGCAAGGGCCGGGGCGGCGAAGCCGGCCAGGGTCAGGGCTCCGGCCAGCGCCAGGGCGCGGCGGCCTTCGTCGATATCGGACAAGCAGACTCTCCTCAGTACTGGCGCAGGCCGAGCCGGCGCACACGGCGCACTCGCTCAACTCCTGAACGCGCGAATGGATCGTTTCCGGCGGTGCGTCGGGACCGCGTGGTCCCCGATCCGCAGGCTTGGCGCCTTCTAGAAGAAGCGCTCGCCGATGCGGATGGTGTCGCCCGGCGCCACCTGGGTGGTGCTGGTCAGCGGATAGGCTTCTTCCTGGGTCGCGTCCGCCCGCTTGATGAACACCCGGTTCTTGTTGGCCCGATAGGTGAACCCGTTGGCGGTCGCGACCGCGTTCAGCACCGTCAGGCCGTTCGTGTAGGGGTATTCGCCGGGGCGCGTCACCTCGCCCAGGATGTAGAAGGGCCGGTAGGTCAGGACTTCGACGCTGACCCGCGGGTCGCGCAGATAGCCGTCCTTCAGCGCCGTCTCGACGCGGGTCTGGAACTCCCGGGCGGTCATGCCCGCCGCGTCGAGTTCGCCCACCAGCGGCATGGCCACCTTGCCCGAACCGCCGACGAAGAACTCGCCCGTCAGCGCGTCCTCACCGAACGTGGTCACGCGGACCTTGTCCCCGGAGCCAAGGCGATATTCGGGCACCAGCCGGGTCGGCGCGGCGTCGGCGCCCTGAGCGAAGGCGTTCGCGAAGGGGGAAACGAGCAGTCCAAGTCCCAGGACGGCGGCCCCAAGAGCCAACCAGATGGTCCGTTTCATCACTCAGACTCCGTGCCCCGGCCGCCTCCCTTTCCTTACCGCAGCGGGAAGGGATGCGAAATAGGCCGGGCCCGCATCCTTGAATTGCGTAAATCCAAATACAACCAACACGGTAAACGCAGTGTGAATGGATAACTAACGATTACGCGCAACGCGTTTAAGTAACCATCAGGCAACCATCGATTGAAACAACCAGGAAACCACGACTATACAGTGACAATTAAAGGCTAGCTCCTACATAGCGCCCAACAAATACAAAGTTGGGTGGTGTGGTGTCTACTCTCAAAGCGCTAGGTCAGCGCATTCTCGCGTTGGGGTTGTCGGCCATGGCGGCGGCTTGCGCGAGCCTGCCGGAACCATCGACGTCGATGGCCCTCGGGGCGGCGGCGGCGCCGCCGAGCGGATTCGTGGTCTTCTGCCGCGCCCAGCCGGAGGCCTGTGGCGCCACGGCCGCCGACCTCGAAGCCATGGACCGGGCCCTCCGGAGCGCCGAACGGGCGTCCGCGGTAGCGGCGATCCGGTTCGACTGGTCGGGCGTGTTCAGCCAGACGCCCCCCATCGCCTCCGCCCCCCCGGCAGCGCCGGCGCCGTCCGCGTCCTCAGCGTCCGCGGCGAGCCCGGCCATGACCCCGCAGCTGTGGACAAGGATCAATCGCGTCAACACGCGCGTGAACCGTGCGATCGTCCGCCGGACCGACGCCGACACCTATGGCCGCTCCGAAGTCTGGGCCACGCCGCTGGCCTCCGGCGCGGGGTTCGGAGACTGCGAGGACTACGTCCTTGAGAAGCGGCGGACCCTCCTCGCGGAGGGGCTGCCGGCCACCGCCCTGTCGATCGCCGTGGTCATCACGCCGCACAACGAGCGCCACGCCGTGCTGCTCGTCGGCACCGACGCCGGGGAATATGTGCTCGACAACCTGACGCCCTGGGTCCTGCCCTGGAACAAGACCAGCTACCAATGGCGTGAACGTCAGGTGGCGGGGTCGGCGGGCCGTTGGGCATCGCCCGCCGGGGCCGCGCAGCCGCTCTTGCTCGCCAGTCTGCGATAGGCTCTTGTTCCGCCCGCTGGGGTGGAGCACTGCCGATGAGTTTCGCGAGGGCGCCCGAGACCCGCCGTCCGTCCGGACTGCCCCCCATCCTGCGGGAGGCGAACTGGCTGGCGCTTGCCGCGCCGAGCCTGATCTTCGTCGCCCACGCGGTCTACGGAGCCATGCTGCCCCAGGCGTCGCTGACCTTGGCGACGCTCGCCGCGCTGCTGTGCGGCGCGAGCCTCGCCAGCCCGAGGCTGCGCCAGGAGCTGTTGGGGACGCGGGGGCTCGCCCTGCCCGCCAGCCTCTTTGCCCTGACCATTCTGGTGGCCCTTTGGTCACTGACTCCGTTCGTTCCCGGCGGACCGCATCCGGTCTGGGCCTATCTCGGCATCTCGCCGGGCGCCGCCACCGTCGACCGATCGATCACCAGCATGGAGATCGTGAAGCTGTCGGCCCTCGGCTGCCTGTTCATGATCGGCGTCATGACCGGCGGCTCCGACACCCGCGCCCGGCTGGCGGTGGACGCAGTGCTGCTGCTGGGCGCGACCCTCGCGCTGATGTCAGTCTTCGCCTTCGTCGGAAGCCTTGCATCCGCCGCTAGCCGGCTCGAGGCGACGTTCCGCAGCGCCAATACGGCCGCCACTCTGTTCGGCGTCCTGCTGGTCCTGTGCCTGGGGCCGGGGCTGTCCCGGTTCCGGGCCAGCCACGGCGGCCGAGGCCATATCGAACTGGCGCCCTACGTCGGGGCGGCGCTGATCTTCCTGTTCTGCCTGCTGATGACGGCCTCGCGCGGCGGTTTCGTCGCCGCCGCCGCTGGACTGGCCGCCTTCGGCGTCCTGCAGATCGTCGGCGGTCGTGCGAAGGTCTCGCGCGCCGTGTTGGCGGCCTTCGCCGTCCTGATCGCGGTGGCCGTGCTGCTGGTCGCGGCCGGAGATCTGCTGCTCACCCGCACCTTCGAGCAGGGGTGGGACCTGGAGGGCCGGCGCCTGGTCTTCGAGCGGCACTGGCGCGCGTTCCGCGAGACTCCGCTGATGGGCTATGGGCTCGGGACCTTCGATACGGTCAACCGCACCCTGCTCGACGCCGGCAACATGCGCGACCTGTGGACCGTGCGGGCGGTCCACAACGTCTATCTGTCCTGGCTTGAACAGGGCGGCCTGCTTGCGGCGATCCCGATGTTCGGCTGCATCGCGGCGATCCTCGTCGCCACCCTTCGCAACACGCTGCGCCGTTCGCGGATGACGGCCATCCTCTTCGCCCTGCTGGCGGCCGACGTCGTCATACTGGTTCACGGCGTGACCGACTTCGCGCTCGAGATGTATTCGATGGCCGCCTTCTTCAGCTACCTGCTTGGCCTGCAGTTCCGCCTCGCCCAGGGCTCGTCGCGCCGATGACCGTTCGCCGCGCTCCGATCCTGGTCCTGGTCCTGGCGACCCTGTCCGGCCTCATCGGCCTGGCCAGCCTGACGGCGCTGATCGCACTGAACACAGGCGCATCCGCCCGCCTCGGCCCCTTCACCCTCGCCTCCGCCGACGGCTACGAAAAGCAGGCTCACGCGCTGCTGCTGGGGACGCCCGCGCCGGCCGATCTCGACCGCGCCGAAGTCCTGGCCCGCGAGACACTGGCCATCTCGCCCTACGCCAATACGGCGCGCCTGCGGCTGGCCTACGTCGACAGCCTGCGTGATGGCGCCATGACGCCGGAAGGAGTCAGGCTGTTCGTCCAGTCCTACGAACTCCTCCCGACGGATCAGAACGTCGCCGCCTGGCGCATCCGGTTCGGCCTGGAACACTGGGCGCAGTTGACCCCGCAGGCCCGCGCCATGGTGCAGAACGAAGCCATGGCGTTCGCGAGGGCCAGCTCCGCCAACCCGCCGGTCCGACAGATTCTCGGCTCGATCCGCGATCCGAACGGGCAGCTGGCCGCGGCGCTCTGGCTGAGGACGCTTGACCGCTGATGGACAGGCGGCGCCCGCCGCTCGCGCATTACGATCTGTTTGGTCAACCGGAGCGAGAATGCGAATCGACTTAAGAGCCGGTCCAGCTTATGTGTTGCGGCGTTATACGAGATGACGGCTGTTCACTCGCTGGGGCCTGCCATGACGTTTAAATCAGCAACTCTCGGCATCGTCTTTCGAACCTTCGCGTCTGCCGCCGCGATCGGCGGCGTTGCGCTGGTCGGGGGGTCGGCGCTCGCGCAGCTCTCCGCCCAAGAGACCGCGGCCGCCCAAACGCTGGCGACCCAGATCGAAGCAGCCGTCCAGACCGCTGTCGCCGCCAACGCCGGCGCGCCCGCCGCGACGGTCGCAGCTGCAGTCGAGGCCGCCATAGCCAACTCCATCGCCGCCTCGGCGGTGGCCCCGGCGGTCGCCAACGCCGCCATGGCGACGGCAGGACCGGTTATCGCCGCCGAGGCCCCGCCCGCCGTCCAGGCCGCCGTCGCTCAGGCGGTCCAGGCGCAACAAACCGTGGTGGTGTCCACCGCCGTCGCCGCGGCGGTCCAGGCCGCCGTCACCGCCAACGCCGGCGCTTCGCCCGCGGCGACCGAAGCCGCGGTGCAGGCAGCCATCGCCTCCACCCTCACCGTCTCCGGCGCGCCTCCGGCCGTCGCCAACGCCGCCATGGCCTCGGCTGTCACGGTGATCGCCAACCAGGGCCTTGCGACGGTTCCGGGCGTGAGCCAGGCCGTGCAGGCGCAGCAGACCGCGGTGGTCGCCGCAGCCGTCGCCTCCGCCGTGCAGGTCGCCGCGGCGACCAGCGCGGGTCAGCCCCCCGCCGCCACCGAAGCCGCCGTCGAGGCGGCGATCGCCAGCACCCTGGCCGTCGCCCAGGCGCCGCCCGCGGTCGCCAACGCCGCCATGGCCAACGCCGTGACCACCCTCGCCGCCACCGGCGTGACCGACGTACCGGCTGTCGCCCAGGCCGTGGCCGCGCAACAGACCGTCGTCGTCGCCGCCGCGGTGGCCGCTGCGGTCCAGACGGC
>JAEYTM010000169.1 GCA_023434015.1 Pseudomonadota bacterium
CGGCGGATGACGCCCAGGCGGGCCGCCTGTTCGGCGCTCAGCGGGTCGCGCGCCATCACCTGGGCCATGCCCAGCACGCCATGCAGCGGCGTGCGGATCTCGTGGCTCATATTCGCCAGGAACTCGGACTTCGCGATATTGGCGGCCTCGGCCTGGGCGAGCGCCCGTTCCAGCGCCTGCGCCTGCCGTTTCATGTCGGTGATGTCGATCCGCAGGCCGATGATGCCGCCGTCGGCCGTCCGCCGTTCCTCGATCAGCAGCCAGCGCCCGTCGGACACCTGCTGCTCGTGCCGCCGGCCAGGGTCACGCAGCCAGCCCTCCCGCTCGGCCAGCCAGGCCTCCTCGCGTCCCACCGCCTCGGGATAGTCACCTCGCGCCACCCCGATCCGCAGCGTATCCATCAGCCGGGCGCCGGGCGCGAACATGTCGGCCGAGCGGTGATAGATTTCGCTGTAGCGATCGTTCCACAGGACGTAGCGCCCCTCGGCGTCGAGCAGCACCACGCCCTCCGGCATCGCCTCGACCACCGCGCGCAGACGCGCCTCGGCCAGCTCCGCCCGCGCCTGCGCCTCGCGCAGACGCCGCCCCGGCCGCAGGCGCCTAGAGATGGCGCGCGCCAGCCGGGCAGCGCCCCAAGGCGGCAAGGTTCCGCGATCCGACATCTTCCCCGGCCTCTGTCCGGCCGTCAGGGATCATCTGCGGGGTAAACACATCCTTCCCGCCCCGCCGCGAAGCGGGCCGAAGCCGCGCAGGCCGCCGCGACGCCTGCCAGGAGGGCGCCCGGCGCCCAAGGCGGCGGCGCCTCAGAAGGGGAAGAACAGCGGGATGGTCGCCAGGGCGGTCAGGGCGGTGATCACGTTCAGCGGCAAGCCGACGCGCACGAAGTCCATGTAGCGATAGCGGCCCATCTGGAAGACCATCACATTGGTCTGGTAGCCGAACGGCGTGGCGAAGGCGGCGCTGGCCGACAGCATCACCGCCACCAGGAACGGCTTGGGGCTCACACCCAGGCTCTCCGCCAGGGCGACCGCCACCGGCGTCACCAGCACCGCCACCGCAGCGTTGGACAGGATCTCGGTCAGCACCAGGGTCGCCAGGTAGAGCAGGGCCAGGGCCGCCAGCGGTCCCATGCCATAGGTGCCGCCGACCAGCAGATTGGTCGCCGCAGTCGCCAGGCCGGTGACCTCCAGCGCCACGCCGATGACCACCATCCCGGCGATCAGCAACAGGATCTCCGGCCTCAGGCCGCGATAGGCGTCGTCCGGGCCGATCACGCGCAGCAGCACGAGCAGCACCGCGCCGGTGAAGGCCGCCGAGGCGATGGGCGCGTAGCCCGCCGCGGCCACCGCCACCACGCCGACGAAGACGCCCAGCGAGAGCAGCGCGTTACGCGCATGCAGGGGACGGTGGGTGGCGAACAGGCTGGCGTCGCCGATGGACCCGTCGCCGCTGGCCGCCGATACGCCCGGGGGCAGGGTCTCGGCCTCCTCGGCGGTCCGTTCGGGCCCCAGCATCCGCCCGCCGAACAGCACGAGATAGATGCCGCCCGCCACCGCCACCATCAACCCGACCGGAGTGATGTCGAACACGCCAAAGGCGGGCTGGCCCGCGTTGCGCGCCATGTCGTTGACCAGCAGGTTGGTCGAGGTGCCGATCAGGGTGCAGGTGCCGCCCAGCACCGTCACATAGGACAGCGGCATGAGGAACCGGCGCGGCGACAGCTTCATCGAGGCGGCGACGTCGCGCACGACCGGCGCGGCCAGCACCACGATCGGCGTGTTGTTGAGAAAGGCGGAGGCCCCGCCGCAAAGGGAGATGACGATCCACAACCCGGCCGAGCCCATCCGCGCGCACAGCTTCACCGCCATGCGGATGAGCGCGTCGAGAAGGCCCGACAGCTCCATGGCGTAGGCGATGACGACCAATGAGGCGAGGGCGATGATCGCGGGGCTGGCGAAGGCGCCCTGCACCTCCACCGGGCGGATGACTCCCAGGCCGAGCAGCACGGCCGCCCCGGACAAGGCCACCACGTCCGACCGCAGACGCCCCCAGATCAGGGCCGCCACCACCGCCGCCATCACGATCAGCGCGGCTGCTTGGTCAAAGCTCATCCAGCCTCACAACTCCCACCCGGCGATCAATCTGCTATCCTGACCGCATGCCTGAGGCTACCCCGCAGACGTTCCCGCGCAAATTCGCCGTCCCCGCCGCCCTCGCCGCCGCCTTCGCGCTGGGCGCGGGCGTGACCTGGACGCTGGGCCGCGAAGAATCGCCCCCACCCTCGCCTCCCGAAGAGTCGCCCCGCGTCCTGGTCGTTCCGCCGCCCCTGCCGCCGATCCCGCCTCTGAGCCGGGCCGATCTACTGGCCGCGGCCCGCGCCGCGGCCTCCGCCTATGCCGGCGGCTCGCCCGCCGATCAGGCCGCCCTGGTCGGCCGCAGATTCCAGGTTCGGGTAGCGTTCGGCTGTGCTGGGCCCCTCCCGGCGACCAAATCGGCGGCGAGTAGCGCCCAGGCCGGCTGGCGCTACGACGAAGCCCGCCAGACCCTGATCCTCACCGCCCGTCCGGTGGTCTGGACCGACGCCCCGCAGATCGCCGGGGCGGGCGAGGACGTCGAGGCGGTCGAAGGCTTCTGGATTCCACGCCCGTGGACAGACGCCGAGTCCTGTCCGGCCGCCCCGCCAGCGGCGGCGACCGCCCCCGCCGCCGACGAAGCTGGGCCGGAGCAGCCGGCGACGCCGGTCGCCGCCGTATCCCAGACCCTCGGCCTGGCGAGCATCTTCCGCACCGACGGATCGCGCGTGCTGCGGCGGGGCGAGCGCCCCTATGAGGTGGTCCGCAAGATGGCCCCGGCCGATCTGAACGCCAGCGGCGGTTTCCGCCTGGTGCTGTCGGGCCGGGTCGCGGCGTTGGGCGACGGCCAGCCGGTCGCCTGTCGGGCGGACGCCCTCGACCGGCCGCCTGTCTGCCTGGTCGCGGTGGA
>JAEYTM010000203.1 GCA_023434015.1 Pseudomonadota bacterium
CGCCGACACCTCCCCCAAAAGGGGAGGATCTTCGGCTCAAAGCCGGCCGGCCTCGGCGAGGCGGTCGAGCAGCCAGACGCGAGCCGGCGGCAGCGGCCGGTTCAGCGGGTTAAAGATGAAGGCGGCCAGGAAGTGGCCGGTGAGGTCGAGGCCGGCGCGGACGTCGCCCTCGGCCAGCCGCGCCTGGGAGGACAGCAGGAAGGGCGGCAGGACCAGCAGCCGGTCGCGATAGGGCTCGCCGGCCGCGCGGCTGACGGCGCGGCCGGTGCGGGGGCTGACCCAGACGAGGTCGTCGACGGCGCCGGTGGCGGTGCATTTCGACAGGTCGAGGCCGAAGCCGAGGTCCTGCAGCAGGCCGGCCTCGAAGCGCACGAAGACGGCGGGCCAGATCTGCGGGTGGACCAGCGCCTCGCTGAGCGCCTCGAAGGCCAGGTAGGCGCCGGGATGCGGCTCGCGCTCCGGCAGGGCGCCGGCGGCGACGGCGGCGGCGGCGCTGAGGCCGGCCAGGGCCAGGGCGTCGTCGAACAGGGCGGCGGGCCCCTCGCCCACCGGCTCCAGGCTGGCCGCGCCGAGCTGATCGGAAACCCGGGCGCGGTAGCGGACCCCGACCCGGGCGCCGGCCTGCAGGAACGGCTTCATGCGCCTGGACGCGCCGCCGGCGACATGGGCGGCGTACTTGCCGTGGCCGGCGGTCAGCAGCTCGACGATGGCCCCGGTCTCGCCGAAGGCCCGCGCCGACAGCACGAAGGCGTCGTCCTCGAATTCCATGGGATAGCCATAGCGGTTTCAGATGCTCCCCCACAGGGGGAGCTGTCGCGGAGCGGCTGAGGGGGTTGAAGGCGGCGGAGTCAGGGGCTGGAACCCCCTCCGGCCCTTCGGGCCACCTCCCCCTGAGGGGAGGACCTGACTTAGCCCAGCACCTTCCTGACCGCGCCGGTCAGCTTGCCCAGTTCCGCCTCCGACACCGTGTAGGGCGGGGTGAGGTAGACGACCTTGCCCATCGGGCGGATCCAGACGCCCTGCTCGGCGAAGCGGCGGCAGAGGTCGCCGACGGCGACGGGGGCGGCGAACTCGACCACCCCGATGGCCCCCAGCACGCGGACGTCGACCACGCCGGGCGCGGCGCGGCAGGGCGCCAGCCCCTCGCGCAGGCCCTCGGAGATGGCGGCGACCTGGGCCCGCCAGTCGCCGGCCTCGAAGATGTCCAGAGAGGCGTTGGCGGCGGCGCAGGCCAGCGGATTGCCCATGTAGGTGGGGCCGTGCATCAGGGCCGCGCCGGCGTCGTCCGACCAGAAGGCCTCGAACACGCGGGCGCTGGCGACGGCGGCAGACAGCGGCAGGGCGCCGCCGGTCAGGGCCTTGGACAGGGTGACGATGTCGGGGACGACGCCGGCGCCCTGGCAGGCGAACAGGTCGCCGGTGCGGCCGAAGCCGACGAAGATCTCGTCGAAGATCAGCAGCACCCCGTGGGCGTCGCACAGCCGGCGCAGGCGGCGCAGCACCGCGTCGTCGTGGAACAGCATGCCGCCGGCGCCCTGGACCCGCGGTTCGACGAGCATGGCGGCGATCTCATGGCCCCTGGCCGCCAGCAGCGCCTCCAGCGCCGCCTCCGAGGCTTCGTCCACCGGCAGGGCGGCGATGTGCTGGCCGGGCAGGACGCCGGCGAACAGGCCGTGCATCCCCTCCTCCGGGTCGCAGACCGTCATCGTCGCCAGGGTGTCGCCGTGGTAGCCGCCGAGGAAGGACAGGAAGCGGGTGCGGCCATGGACACCGCGGTTGATCCAGTACTGCAGCGCCATCTTCATGCCGATCTCCACCGAGACCGAGCCGGATTCGGCGAAGAAGACGTGGTCCAGGTCGCCCGGCAGCAGGCGCGCCAGCCGCGCGGCGAGGCGATAGGCCGGCTCGTGCGCCAGGCCGCCGAACATCACATGCGGCGCGCGCTCAAGCTGGGCCTGGACGGCGGCGCGGATGTGCGGGTGGTTGTAGCCGTGGCAGGCGGTCCACCAGGAGGCGATGCCGTCGACCAGCTCGCGCCCGTCCTCCAGCACCAGCCGGCAGCCCTCGGTGCGGGCGACGGCGAGCGGCGCCGGAGCGGTCTTCATCTGGCAGTAGGGCCGCCAGACGTGACGGGCGCCCTCGTCGAACCAGGCGGGCGTTGCGGGCATGGCGGCTCCTCTATTTCATGGCCTTATCCGTCGCCGCCTTTCGCGAAGCGGCGCGGTGGGGCATAGGCCGGGCCGTGATCGACACCCTGACAGCCTTCGCGCAAGCGAAAATCGCCGGGCTCGAGGCCCGCAGCCTGAGGCGCACCCTGAAACCCACCCACCGGCTCGACGGGGTGTGGGTGGAGCGGGGCGGCCGGCGGCTGATTTCCTTCTCCTGCAACGACTACCTCGGCCTGTCGCAGCATCCCGAGGTGAAGGCCGCCGCGACGGCGGCGATCGGGACCTATGGGGCGGGGGCCGGGGCCTCGCGGCTGGTGACCGGCGACCATCCGCTGTTCGCCGCGCTGGAGGCGCGGCTGGCGGTCCTGAAGGGAACCGAGGCGGCCTGCGTGTTCGGCTCCGGCTACCTGGCCAACACCGGCGTCATCCCGACCTTCGTCGGGCCGGGCGACCTGCTGCTGGTCGACGAACTGGCGCACGCCTGCATCTGGGCGGGGGGCAAGCTGTCGGGGGCGGAGGTGGTCGCCTTCCGCCACAACGACGTGGCGCACCTGACCGAGATCCTGGCCGCCCGGCGCGGCGGCGCGCGGCATGTGCTGATCGCCACCGACGGGGTGTTCTCGATGGACTGGGACGTCGCGCCGCTGGACGCGATCAGCGCCGCGGCGCGGGCGCACGAGGCCTGGCTGCTGGTCGACGACGCGCATGGCCTGGGAGTGGTCGGCGAAGGCGGGGGCGGCGCGGCGCGGCTGTTCCCGGACGCCCGCATCGACCTGCAGATGGGCACCCTGTCGAAGGCGATCGGCGGCTACGGGGCCTATGTCTGCGCCAGCGGGCCAGCGGTCGACCTGCTGAAGACCCGGGCCCGGACGCTGATCTACACCACCGGCCTGCCGCCGGCGAACGCCGCCGCGGCCCTGGCGGCGCTGGACGTCATGGCGCGCGAGCCGGCGCGGGTGGCCGCGCCCCTGGCC
>JAEYTM010000204.1 GCA_023434015.1 Pseudomonadota bacterium
GGCGTGTTGACCAGGACGGTCGGCGCCTCGCGGAAGAACTGGCTCTTGCTCATGTTGAACTGGGCGTCGAGCTTGATCCAGTCGTTGACCTGATAGGTCAGGCCCGGGTTGACGTTGAAGAACTCCAGGTCCTCGTCATAGGGCCGGTACTCGAGGAAGAACTGCGAGTTGGCGAAGGTGCCCTGGGTGACGACGTTGTTGGCGTCCACCTGCACGCCGATCGGGATCATGAAGTTCGAGTTGCGGCCCACCCAGTTCATGTCCAGGCGGTCGAACTTGCGGTGCGCCTGGCCGAGCAGGGTGTCGATGTAGAAGTTGGCCTTCTCGTTCGGGCGCCATTCCAGCGAGATCAGCGCCGAGTCGCGGTTGCGCTCGCCGATGCTGTAGTGAGGGCGCGCCAGACGCGGCAGCAGGCCGTCGCTCAGCTGCACCAGGGACGTGCCCGGGTTCAGCGCGGCCAGCAGGGTGTTGTTCACCGCCGCCCCCGGCGTCAGGCCGTTGCCCGCATTGGCCGGCACGGTGCTGGCCCAGCTGAACCCGTTGCCGCCGTTGGTGTTGCACCCGGTGCAGGTCATGTTGGCGTTGGTGTAGCCGATGGTCTCGAAGCCGGTGGTCAGCACCTTGTTGCGGGCCACCGCGACCCCGACCAGGGCGCCGAATTCGCCGAAGCCGGTCTCCCAGGTCTGGCTGGCGATCAGCGAGCCGCGCGGGCTCCACTTCTCGCGGTTGTCGGAATAGCTGCCCTGCAGGGCGTAGTTGATGTGCCGCCCCGGATTGTCGAACGGCCGGGCGCTGCGCATGTTGACTACGCCGGCCACGCCGCCTTCCAGCATGTGCGCCACCGGCGTCTTGTTGACGTCCAGGCGGTTGAACAATTCGGTCGGGAACATGTCGAGGTCGACTTCCCGGTTCTGGTTCTGCGAGTCCGTGCGGCCGGTGGACGCGACGGCGATCTGGTTGCCGTTCAGCAGCACCTTGGTGAAGTTGGTGCCGAGGCCGCGGATGGCGATGTTGAGGCCTTCGCCGGTGATCTCCCGGGTCAGCTGCACGCCGGGAATCCGGTTCAGCGACTCCGCCAGGTTGGTGTCCGGAAACTTGCCGATGTCCTCGGCGAAGATGGAATCCTGGAATCCGGTGGCGTCGCGTTTCGCGTTGGTGGATTCGGCCAGGCTGCGGCGGAAGCCGGTGACCACGATCTCCTCGACCGTGTCGCCGCCGGCGGCGGTCTGGGCCTGTGCGGCGGAGCCGACGGCGCCGGCCAGGAAGGTGGCTCCGAGAAGGAGGGCCTTGGCCCCGACGGAACGGGTCTTGGCTGAAGAATTCATCGCTTCTTCCCCTATGAATGCGCTGTGCGCACTTCGTGTATTTATTGCTCAGGGACGAGGAAATGCTCGCGCGCCCGAGGTTCTATGCTCGCCCCAGTAGATGGTAGCGCTCACATTTGACAGGGCTAGCGGGTCAGTTCTTAGCTGTCAAGACGGTCTGACCCTTGCGGCCCTCCAAGGTCTGACCAATCGACGCGACATGGCATTCCTGCCACGGTGGGCCGGTTTCCCCAGCTTAAGCGGACTTGAGGTGAAGGTCCGTCTGCGTGCAGAAGCTGTTTCCACTGTCAAAACCTGGAGAGCCGAGTGGAGCCGAAACCCGCCCGACGGCAGAGGAGCGCCCTGACCATCCACGACGTCGCCCGCTATGCGGGGGTGTCGCCGATGACGGTGTCGCGCGTGATCAACGGCGAAAAGAACGTCCGCGACTCCACCCGCGAGGCGGTGAACGCCGCGATCCGCGACCTCAACTATGCGCCCAACCCCGCGGCCCGCAGCCTGGCGGGCGCCGATCTGATCCGGCTCGGCCTGCTCTATTCCAACCCCAGCGCGGCCTATCTCAGCGAGTTCCTGGTGGGCGGGCTCGACCAGTGCAGCCGCAGCAACATCCAGCTGATCGTTGAGAAGTGCGAGGAGGGCGGCGAACAGGCCGCGGCGGCCAAGCTCGTCGCCTCCGGGGTGGACGGCATCATCCTGCCGCCGCCGCTGTGCGACTCGGAAGCCGTGCGCCGGACCCTGGCGGAGAGCAACACCCCGGCGGTGGCCGTGGCCACCGGCAAGCCGATGGCCGAGATTTCGGCGGTGCGCATCGACGACTTCGCCGCCGCCCAGGCGATGACCCGTCACCTGATCGAGCTGGGCCACAAGCGTATCGGCTTCATCCGCGGTCAACCGAGCCAGACCGCCAGCCAGCAGCGGTTCGAGGGCTATCTCGCGGCCATGGCCGAGGCCGGGCTGGAGGCGCCTGACGAGCTGATCGAGCAGGGCTACTTCAGCTATCGCTCAGGCATGGAAGCCGCCGAACGACTGCTGGCGGTGACCCCGCCGCCGACCGCGATCTTCGCCAGTAACGACGACATGGCCGCGGCCACGGTCGCGGTGGCCCATCGTCGGGCGCTGGACGTGCCGCGCGACCTGACGGTCGTCGGCTATGACGACAGCGCCCTGGCGACGACCATCTGGCCGGAGCTGACCACCATCCACCAGCCCATCGCCGACATGTCGCGCGAGGCCGTGACCCTGCTCAGCGGCGAAATCCGCAGCCGGCGCAGCGGCGAGGAGGCCCAGCATCGCCACGCCCTGCTGGACTTCGAGCTGATCCGCCGCCAGTCCGACGCGGCGCCCAAGGACGCTTAGAGGCAGACCTTGTCGAGGCCCTGCAGGGTCCAGCCCCGTTCGGGCGGGGCGAGGCCGCGCGCCTTCATGGCGGCCTCCAGAGAGGCCGGCTCCGGCGCCGCCGGGTCGATGACCATGTCCTGGCGGTAGAACGGATCGGACTGGGCGGCCTCTAGCGTGACGAACTTCGCGCCGTGCGCCTGGTACATCGCCAGAAGTTGCGGCCCGAGCCGCGCGTCCAGCGCGCCGGAGTGCATCAACAGCACATAGGGGATATCCCGGCCGTAAAGCGCCTTGGACATCGCCCGCGAGTACTTCAGCGCTTCTTCGGCCGCGTGCAGATAGCGCGCCTCCAGCTCCGCGATCGCCTTGCCGTCGCCCTTGGCCACGCAGCGGGCGTAGGGCGCGTTGAAGGCGTAGTCGTTGAAGCTCATGGTCACGCTGGCGATCCGATAGCCGCGCTCGGCCAGGAAGCGGCGGGCCTCGGCCCGTTTCTCCGACGTGTCGCCCTCATGCAGGTTGGGATAGCGCAGCCAGCGCCAGTCGCCCTCGCCCATGTGCTGCTGCAGAAGGGGCTCGTTGCGCACCAGGTCCTGCTTCCAGGTCTCGATCGGATTGTTGTTCAGGCTGGTGTGCGACCAGGTGTGATTGGCCAGGGGATAACCCGCCTCCCGCCAGACCCTCAGAGCGCCGACCGAGGCCGGGTCGCGCTCGGTGTGCGCGCCGTTGACGAAACCATAGACCTCGGTGACGCCCGCCGCCTTGAAGGCGGCGACGAGACGCGCCGAAATCGCGGTCCAGGTATCTCCCGGCGGCAGGACGCTGTGGGCCGGGAGGTCGTCGTAGGTGAGGGCGATCTCCAGCGCCACGGCGGGCACGGGGCAGGCGAGGGCCAGCCCAGCGGCGGCGGCGAGCAGCGATCTCATGACGGATCTCCGGTCAGCGGGTGAACAACGACAGGGGAATGGATTCGGCCATCGCCCGATAGCCGGCGAGGGATGGATGCAGCCCGTCGCCGGAATCGTAGGCCGGGGCCAGGCGCTCCGGACGGGCCGGATCGCGGGTCAGGGCGTCGAAGTCGATGACAGCGTCGAAGTTGCCGGGCGTCCGGATCCAGGCGTTGATCGCCTGGCGGTCGGCCTCGTTCGCCGCAGTGGGCTTGTACACGGGCGTGCCCATGAACGGCAGGATGGTCGCGCCGATCGCCTTGATGCCCCTGGCCCGCGCCTTCTCCACCATCTGAGCGTAGGCCCCGGTGATGTTGCGCACGAGGGCGGCGTGGGCTTCCGCGGAGATCGGCCCGTCGCGGGTCGAGGTCCCGAGGTCGTTGATCCCTTCCAGGAAGACGACGTAGCGCACGCCCGTCTGGGCCAGCACGTCACGGTCGAAGCGCGCCAGGGCGTTCGGCCCCAGGCCGTCCAGCAGCACCCGGTTGCCGCCGACCCCATGGTTGAGGACGCTGAGGTGACGGGTCGAGGCCTTCGCCTGCAGCCGGTCGGCCAGCACGTCGGGCCAGCGGTCGTTGCGATCCGGCCCGGTGCCCGAGCCGTCGGTGATCGAGTCGCCAAGGGTGACGATGGCCGCGCTGCGGGGTCCCGCCGGCACGTCGACGCCGGAGAGCTGGTACCAGTGGACGATCTTCGTGGCCTCCGGCAGGTCGGCCGCGCCGACCCGGTCGCCCCGGACGAAATAGCTGGTCGTGCGCGAGCCCGGATGGCTGGTCTGCTGCGCGGGGGCGTCGGGCAGGTGGAAACTGACCGCCAGGCTGGAGAGCGCCATCACCGGCAGATCGACAGGGTCGGAGACGTAGTCGGCGCCGGCGGGAACCACCACCTCCCGCTGGCCGGAGAAGGTCACCGCCCGGTCCGTCGCCGGGTCGATTCGCGCGGTTCCCAGCGCCACCGGCTTTGCCACACGCACGGCGCTGAACCGCAGCGGGGCCGTGCCGAAGGCGTTGGACAGGCGAACCCGGACCCGCGGCCCGCCCGCGGTCAGGCGCACGATCTGACGCACGGTGGCGTCCTGCAGGGCCTCGGCGGGCGCAGCGTTGCGCGGCTCGGGAATCTGCTGGGAGGAGGCCCAGGCGCCGACCCATCGTTCGGCCGCATGGCCGGGGCCGCCGATGCCGCTGATGAAAATGACGGCGCAAAGGGCCGCGCCAAGGCGCCGACCAGCCTGGACCATTCCTGCCTCCCGATCGCTTTTATCTGGTAGCGATAACACGGATGCGGCCCTGGAAAAGCCTAGTTAGGACTTGCATACAAGCTTCGGACCGGTCGCCTCCGCTTGACAGCCGCCAGACTTGATTGATAGCGCTACCACCAACAAAGGGGGAGGTTTCACCAATGGCGGCGATTTGCTGCGGCGAAAATTACCCCCGCGGGTCTGACCTCGATCTTTTTGCGATCGACGGGCGTTTCCTTCACGACACTCAAAAAAAGACTGCGTACTCATGGGTTTGAACGTCGACGTTGGCGCGGCTGGTAAAAGCGCGCTCTATCCCAGTCTCGAAGGGAAGCGGGTCATCGTCACCGGCGGCGGCTCCGGCATCGGGGCCGGACTCGTCGAGGCGTTCGTGCGCCAGGGCTCGGAAGTCCACTTCCTCGACATCGCCATCCCGGAATCGGTAGCCCTGGTGGAGGCTCTGGGCCGCGGCCCGATTCCCCCGGTGTTCCATCCCTGCGACCTGCGCGACGCCGAGGCGATCGGCGCCTGTTTCGCCAAGATCGGGCCTGTGCAGGTGTTGGTGAACAACGCCGGCAACGACGACCGCCACTCGCTGGACGAGGTCACGCCGGCCTATTTCGACGACCGCATGGCGGTGAACCTGCGCCACATGCTGTTCTGCACCAAGGCGGTGGTCCCGGCGATGAAGGCGGCCGGCGGCGGGGCGATCATTAACTTCGGTTCGATCTCCTGGCATCTCGGCCTGCCGGACCTTGTGCTCTATGAGACCGCCAAGGCCGGCATCGAGGGCATGACCCGGGCGCTGGCCCGTGAACTCGGGCCCGACGGCATCCGCGTGACCTGCGTGGCGCCAGGCAACGTCCAGACCCCGCGTCAGGAGAAGTGGTACACGCCGGAGGGCGAGGCCGAGATCATCCGGCAACAGTGCCTGAAGGCGCGCATCCAGCCGGCCGATGTCGCCGCCCTGGTGATGTTCCTGGCCTCCGACGACGCGCGGATGTGCACCGGCCACGAATACTGGATCGACGCAGGCTGGCGATGAGCGCCGACGCTGAGGCGACCTGCGTCTCCGCGCTCGGAGCCGAGCTGGGCGAGGGTCCCGTCTGGCGGGCCGACGAGCAGGCGCTCTGGTTCGTCGATATCAAGGGGCGCCGGATTCACCGCTACGACCCGGCTACCGGCGACCTGCGCGCCTGGCCCGCCCCGGCCCAGCCGGGATTCCTGGCGCCGACCCGCAGCGGCGACTGGATCGTCGGGCTGAAGACCGGCCTGCACCGCTTCGACCCCAGGGACGGCGCCTTCACGCGCCTGCTGACGATCGACGACCCGGACCTCGACAACCGTCTGAACGACGGCTTCGTCGACGCCGCGGGGCGGCTCTGGTTCGGCTCGATGCACGACCCGGAGTCGGCGCTCAGCGGCGCGCTCTACCGCTACGACGCGGAAGGCCTGACCTGCTGCGATCCGGGCTACTGCATCACCAACGGGCCGGCGACCAGCCCTGACGGGCGGGTCCTCTATCACACCGACACCCTGGGCAAGACGATCTACGCCTTCGACGTGGCCGACGACGCGAGCCTGTCCAACAAGCGGGTGTTCGCGCAGATCGAGGACGGCGCCGGCTATCCCGACGGCCCGGCGGTCGACGCCGAGGGTTTCGTCTGGACCGGCCTGTTCGGGGGCTGGGGCGTGCGCCGCTACTCCCCGGGCGGGGAGGTCGCTGGCTTTGTCCGCTTCCCCTGCGCCAACGTCACCAAGATCGCCTTCGGCGGCCCTGACCTGAGGACCGCCTACGCCACCACCGCCTGGAAGGGCCTGGACGCGGCCGCGCGCGCCGCCCAGCCGCTGGCCGGCGGCCTGTTCGCCTTCGCGGTGGACACCCCCGGCCTGCCGCAGCATGAATTCGCCTATGTCTGACGCCAAAACGCCGGCGCGCCGGTTCCGGTCGCGCGACTGGTTCGCCGATCCCGCCCGCAGCGACATGACCGCCCTCTATCTCGAGCGGTTCATGAACTACGGCATCACCCCCGGGGAGCTTCGCTCGGGCAAGCCGATCATCGGTATCGCCCAGACCGGCAGCGACCTGTCGCCCTGCAATCGCATCCACGTGGACCTGGCGCGGCGCACCCGCGACGGGATCCGCGACGCCGGCGGCATCCCGATGGAATTCCCGGTCCATCCGATCTTCGAGAACTGCCGCCGCCCGACGGCGGCGCTGGACCGCAACCTCGCCTACCTCGGCCTGGTCGAGGTGCTCTACGGCTATCCGATCGACGCGGTGGTCCTGACCACTGGCTGCGACAAGACCACGCCGTCGGGGATTATGGCGGCCTCGACCGTCGACATCCCCGCCATCGTCCTGTCGGGCGGGCCTATGCTGGATGGCTGGCACGACGGCGACCTGGTCGGCTCCGGGACGGTGATCTGGCGCAGCCGCCGCAAGCTGGCGGCGGGCGAGATCGACGAGGAGGAGTTCCTGCGGCGGGCCACCGATTCCGCGCCCTCCGCCGGCCACTGCAACACCATGGGCACGGCTTCGACGATGAACGCCGTCGCCGAGGCGCTGGGCCTGTCGCTGCCGGGCTGCGCCGCAATTCCGGCGCCCTACCGCGAGCGCGGCCAGATGGCCTACGAGACCGGCCGCCGCATCGTCGAGATGGCCTATGAGGACCTGCGCCCCTCCAAGATCCTGGACCGCGCGGCCTTTATCAATGCGATCAAGGTGGTCAGCGCCATCGGCGGGTCGTCGAACGCCCAGCCCCATATCGTCGCCATGGCGCGCCACGCCGGAGTCGAGGTGACCCACGACGACTGGATGGTGCACGGCTACGACCTGCCTCTGCTGGTCAACTGCCAGCCGGCCGGCAAGTATCTCGGCGAGCGCTTCCATCGGGCCGGCGGCGTGCCGGCGGTGATGTGGGAGCTGCTGCAGGCCGGCAAGCTCGAGGGCGGCTGCCTGACCGTCACCGGCCGCAGCCTCACGGACAACCTGCAGGGCCGCGAGGCGGTCGACCGCGAGGTCATCACGCCCTTCGACCGGCCCCTGAAGGACCGCGCCGGCTTCCTGGTGCTGAAGGGCAACCTGTTCGATTTCGCCATCATGAAGACCAGCGTGATCTCCGAGGAGTTCCGCGCGCGCTACCTCTCCAAGCCGGGCCAGGAGGGCGTCTTCGAGGGCCGGGCGGTGGTGTTCGACGGCTCCGACGACTACCACCACCGGATCAACGACCCGTCGCTGGGGATCGACGAGAACACCATCCTGGTGATCCGCGGCTCCGGGCCGCTTGGCTGGCCCGGGTCGGCGGAGGTGGTCAACATGCAGCCGCCGGACGACCTGATCCGCCGCGGGATCACCAGCCTGCCGACGCTCGGCGACGGCCGCCAGTCCGGCACCTCCGACAGCCCTTCGATCCTCAACGCCTCGCCGGAAAGCGCCGCGGGCGGCGGCCTCGCCTGGCTGCGCACCGGCGACCTGATCCGCATCGACCTGGAGGCCGGTCGCTGCGACGCGGTGGTCGAAGAGGCGGAGATCGCCCGCCGCCGGGCCGAGGCCGCGCCGCCGATCCCCGAAAGCCACACGCCCTGGGAGGAGCTCTATCGCGAGAAGACCGGCCAGCTCGGCGAAGGCGCCGTTCTGGAGATGGCCGTGAAGTACCGCGGGATCGCCGCCAGGACCCCGCGCCACAACCACTAGGGCGTCGCGGGGCGGCCCCTTCCCATTGAGCTTGACCATGATAGCGCTATCAATAGGCTGACCATCGACCGGCGGCGTCAGACCTCCGGCCCTATCGAGGAAACCGAGCTGCGGCTCGCCAGGAAGGAACGATCCAGTGTCGACAGGTAATGCGACGTCAGCCGCCGCGGGCGGGGATGCCGGAAAGGTGAATATCGCCTTCATCGCCGCCATCGTCGCCGTGGCGACCATCGGCGGCTTCATGTTCGGCTACGACAGCGGGGTCATCAACGGCACCCAGCATGGGCTCGAGCAGGCCTTCAACCTCAGCAAGCTGGGCACCGGGCTCAACGTCGGGGCGATCCTGCTGGGCTGCGCGGCCGGCGCGTTCATGGCCGGCCGGCTGGCGGACCTGATCGGCCGCCGCACGGTGATGATGATCTCGGCCGTGCTGTTCATCCTCAGCGCCCTTGGGACCGGGGCGGCGGATTCCTCCTGGGTGTTCATCATCGCCCGGATCATCGGCGGGCTCGGTGTCGGGGCGGCCAGCGTGCTGTCGCCGGTCTACATCTCCGAGGTGACGCCCGCGAGCATCCGCGGCCGGCTGTCCAGCGTGCAGCAAGTGATGATCATCACCGGCCTGACCGGCGCCTTCGTGGCCAACTACGCGCTTGCGGCGACGGCCGGCGGCTCGACGGCCGAGTTCTGGCTCGGCTTCCCCGCCTGGCGCTGGATGTTCTGGATGCAGGTCATTCCCGCCGCCATCTTCCTGCTCACCCTGCTGCTGATCCCGGAAAGCCCGCGCTACCTGATGGTCAAGGGCCGCGAGGCCGAGGCCGAGGCGGTGCTGACGCGCCTGTTCGGCGCGGCCGAGGCGCACCGCAAGGTCGCCGAAATCCGTGACACCCTGGCCGCCGACCACCATCGACCGCGCTTCCGCGACCTGCTTGACAAGGTCACGGGCAAGGTCCGCCCGATCGTCTGGACCGGCATCGGCCTGGCGGTCTTCCAGCAGCTCGTCGGGATCAACATCGTCTTCTACTACGGCGCGGTGCTCTGGCAGTCGGTGGGCTTCTCCGAGGACGACGCCCTGAAGATCAACATCCTCTCGGGCTCGCTCTCCATCCTGGCCTGTCTGGCCACGATCATGCTGATCGACCGGATCGGCCGCAAACCGCTGCTGCTGATCGGTTCGGCCGGCATGGCCGCCACCCTGGCGGTGATGGCCTGGGCCTTCTCCACCGCGACCATGGCCGACGGCGCCATCGCCCTGTCCGACCAGGCGGGCCTGGCGGCGCTGATCGCCGGAAACCTCTACGTCATCTTCTTCAACCTGAGCTGGGGCCCGGTCATGTGGGTGATGCTCGGGGAGATGTTCCCGAACCAGATTCGGGGCTCGGCCCTGGCCGTCGCCGGCTTCGCCCAGTGGACCGCCAACTTCGCGATCAGCGTCAGCTTCCCGTCGCTGGCCGCCGGGCTCGGCCTGCCGGTCACCTACGGCTTCTATGCCGCCAGCGCCTTCATTTCGTTCTTCTTCGTTCGCGCCATGGTCAAGGAAACCCGTGGCCGCGAGCTGGAGGCGATGACCGGCTGACGGGGATTCGCCTTACGTCGTTCAACGAAAACCACGGCCCCGGGGCGTTCGCGTCCCGGGGTTTTTCGTTCCGGGGCGCGCGGCGTCCGGTTCACAAAAACGGCGCCGGCGTCGGGCCGGTCGATGCTTGCACGGCCCTGACGTGTCGGGTAGCCCACTCAGCCGGAGGTTAGGGCATGGCGCAAATTCTACTGGTCGAGGACGAGGCCGAAGTTCGCGAGCTGATCGAAGACGCCTTCGAGGTTCGTGGCCTGGGGGTCCGTTCGGCGGCCAGCGACACGGCCGCCTACGCCATCCTCGAGCGTGAGGCGCGCAGCTTCGTGCTGCTGGTGGCGGACGTAAACCTGGGGCAGGGGACCACGGGATTCGACGTCGCCCGGCGCGCCCGGCAGCTCAATCCCGACCTCCGGGTGATCTACATCACCGGCCACTGGGCGCACGTCGGCCGGTTCGGCGTCGAGGGGGCGGAGACCTTCCCCAAGCCGTTCAATCCAGGCGACCTCGCCGACCGCGTGGCGGACGTCATCGGCGGGGCCCCGGGCCCCGGCTGAGACCGGCGAGGCCGGTATGAAAAAGCGCCCCCCCCGGTGACGTCGGGGGCGCGGTTCGTTACCGGGGCCGGCCGAAAAGGCGC
>JAEYTM010000251.1 GCA_023434015.1 Pseudomonadota bacterium
TGGGCGTCGTGGGGGTCGTAGGCGTGGTTGGCGTCGTCGGGGGCGGCGGCGTGGTGGACGACGTTCCAAAGACATCGGTGCACGCGCCGCTGCCAGAGACGGCGCCGCTCGAATTATCGACTGTGCAGGTGAACGGAGAAGTCTGGCCACCGCGCGTCACGTCGCCAACGTAAGTGGCGGTGGAGCCGGACAGGCGGATGTCATTGAAATTGACCGTCGCGGGCGCGCTGGTGAAATCCGGCCCACCCGAAATGACGACGCGCATCTGACTCGGGCTGAGGATCGTGGTCTCAACCTTGGTGCCATCCGGGCGCGTGACGGTCGTCGTTGTCGCCGGAATGGACGGCAAGGTGGGCAGCGTGGGCAGCGTGGGCAGGGTCTGCGCCGATGCATGGGACCCGAGCGCCAACGCCAATGCTGCAGCCGAAAGTCCGACCAGAGATTTCACGAATGTCCCTCCTCAAGTTGAGGGCCGGTTTCGCCACGCGCTCTGGCTGCCTCAACCCCTGAACAGGGGGGTGGCGAGTGATAAGGCGGGCCAGTGCGAAGGCAAAGGCGATCTGGCAGCGCCGAGGAAGGTAGTCGGGAGAACGTCCGCCGGTACGCCGACGCGGGTTGTTCGAGCTCTGCGAGCGCAGGCCTCACGATCACGACAAGCCCGCCAGTGTCGCGCCGTTACATCGAGCAGTGCCCGGCCTACCGTCAGCGACGATCTCTGTGGGCCTCTCTATCGCGGCTGTCAGGCTACAGATGTCGGGCGGGGTTAGTTCCTGGCGCGGGCGGCGCGCTCGAGGGCGTCCGCGCGGGCGTCGGCCTGGTCCTCGATCGCGTCGGCCTGGCGCTCCAGGGCCTGCGCCTTCGCTTCGGCCGCGGCGCCGCCCTGCCGCTCCAGCGCATCGGCCTGCCGCTCCAGGGCGTCTGCCTCCCGTTCGGCCGCCGCCTCGATTGTATCGCCCTCGCGCTCGGCGGCCCGTTCGGCGGGGCTGTCGCACGCCGCCAGGCCGAGGACCGCAACCCCGCCGAAGATCACAAGCGCACGATACATGAGAGGGACCTCCATCCGTTGTTCCGGAATGGAAGCGCGCGCGGTCCGGTTTGGTTCAGCCGGCGCCTGGCCCCTCCGCGGCCTGGCCACATTCAGTGAGTCGCGTCGTCCGCCTCCCGATTGAGGACATGCTCATAGATGACCTTAGCCATGCCGCGGACGCTCTGGGCGGCGGTGAGCAGCGCCGTCTCCCCGACCAGGCTCGCGCCCTGCTCGGCCATGCGCTCCAGTTCGGCGGCCATGCCGGTCAGGCGCTGGTAGACTTCCAGATCCGACAGCGGGGTCATGTCGGCTCGACCTCTTCGGCGAGCAGCCCGTCGACGAAGGGCGGCAGCCAGGGATTGCGACCCGGCTTCATCCGCTCGGCCCGATAGATGTGAATCAGGTCCGCGTAGGCGCGGTCGAAGTCCTTGTTGACGATGACATAGTCGTACTCGCCCCAGTGCGTGATCTCGCGCTTGCCCAGGTGCAGGCGCTGCTCAATCACCTCGGAGCTGTCCTGGGCCCGCGCGTGCAGACGCCGGGCGAGATCCCGCCACGACGGCGGCAGGATGAACACCCGGACCGAGTCCTCGGGACAGTCGGCGGCGATCTGGCGCGCGCCCTGCCAGTCGATGTCGAACATTACATCGCCGCCGGCTTCCAGCGCCGCGATGACCGGGGCCTTCGGCGTGCCGTAGAGCTGGCCGTTCACCTCGGCCCACTCCAGCAGCTCGCCGCGCGCGATCATCGCCTCGAACTCCTCGCGCGTCTTGAAGAAGTACTCGCGCCCCTCCTCCTCGCCCGGCCGGGCGCGCCGGGTGGTCGCCGAGATCGACAGGGTCATGCCGGCGAAATCGGCCACCAGCCGGCGCGACAGCGAGGTCTTGCCCGCGCCAGCGGGACTGGAGACCAGCATCAGCAGGCCGCGGCGGACCGTTTCCCAGGGCTTCGACGGCTCGTCCGGATGCGCGCTCACGACGCCTCACTCCACATTCTGGACCTGTTCACGAAACTGCTCGATCACCGCTTTCAGCTCCAGGCCGACGGCGGTCAAGGAGGCGAGCGTGGACTTGGAGCACAGGGTGTTGGCTTCGCGCATGAACTCCTGGGTCAGGAAGTCCAGGCGGCGGCCGACGGCGCCCTCCGCCACCAGCAGAGCGCGAGCGCCGGCGACATGGCCTGCCAGGCGATCCAGCTCCTCGCGGACATCGGCCTTGACCGCCATGGCGGCGGCCTCCTGCACGATACGCTCCTCGGTCGCCGCCTCGCCGGCCAGTTCCTGCAGACGCCGCTGGAACCGGTCCCGGATCGCCGCTGGCTGTCCGGCCGCAGCCGTCTCGGCCTGGGCGACCAGGTCGGCGATACGGGCGACCAGCCCTTCAAGAACGACGGCGAGGGCGCTCCCCTCCTGCCGGCGATTGGCGGCCATCAAATCGAGGGCGGCGCCGATCGAGGCGGCCATCGCGGCTTCCAGCGCGGCCAGCAGTTCGGGGTCCTCGACTCCCTCGGAGGCCTCGACCACCCCCCGCAGGGCAAGCAGCCCGTCCAGCCGCGCCGGCGCCACCATGCCGGTGGCGACATAGGGCGTGCCGGCGGCGATGTAGCGCTCGAGCTGTTCGATGTTGATGCGGACCGCGCCGGCGCCTTCGGCGCGCCTGGCCTGCAGGCCGACGTTCAGCTGCCCGCGCTGGAAACGCGCCTGGGCCCCCTCGCGGGCGGCGCGCTCCAGCCCCTCGAACCCGGCGGGCCCGCGGAAGCGGACCTCCAGGTTGCGGCCGTTGACCGAGCGGGCCTCGACAGCCCAGCTCCAGGCGTCTAGCGCCCCTTCCGCCCGGCCGAAGCCGGTCATACCGGACAGGCTCATCTCGCCGCTCCCGTGGCTGCAGCCGCCGCCTGGGCCGCCCGCTCGCGCTCGACGACGCGCCAGCGCGCCACATTGCGCAGATGGTCCGCGTATGACGAGGCGAACACATGCCCCCCGGCGCCATCGGCGACGAAGAACAGCTCGTCGCTTTCCGGCGGATCGAGCACCGCCTCAAGCGAGGCCCGCCCCGGGTTGGCGATCGGCGTCGGCGGCAGGCCGTTGATCCGATAGGTGTTGTAGGGCGTCGGCGTGGCCAGCTCGGACGCCCGGATTCCGCGCCCCAGCGGCCGTCCGCGCGAGACGCCGTAGATGATCGTCGGATCGCTCTCCAGCCGCATGCCCTGGCGAAGCCGGTTGACGAAGACCGCTGCGATGCGGGGCCGTTCGGCGGCCAGGCCGGTTTCCTTCTCGACGATGGAGGCCAGGGTCACGGCTTCCTCCGGGGTGGAGAACGGCAGGCCCTGCTGACGGGTCGGCCAGAGTTCGCGCACGAGCTGCGTCTGAGCGTCGCGCATGCGCTGGATTACCTGCTCGCGGCTGTCGCCCCGGTGGACCTGATAGGTGTCGGGCAAGATCGCGCCTTCGGGTGGGACCGCGACGGTTCCGGTGAGCACGGGTGAGCGCATCACCGCCTCGACGGCCATCTCGCTGGTCCAGCCCTCGGGAACGGTCACAAAGTGGCGCACAACCTTGCCGGCGCGGATGTCGGAGAGCACGCGGGCGGCGGAGCTGCGGCTGGCGAACTCATATTCCCCGGCCTTCAGCGTGGTCGCCGCGCCGGAAAGCTTGGCCGCGGCGATGAAGGTCGCCCTCGAGCGGATCACCCCGGCGTCCTCCAACTGGCGGGCGATCCGCCCCATGCCCGAGCCGCGCTCGAGGATGACGATGGTGGAATCGCCCGCCCGGGCGGCGGGACCCGGCCCGGAGTAGCTCCAGGCGATCCAGCCGGCGACGGCGACGACCACAATCAGTACGGCCAGCAGCCCGCCGGCCATGAGCCGCAGGGGGCCGGGCGCCGGCGGACCCGCCCGGGGACGTTTGCGCGGGCGGGCTTTTCGGCTCACGCGACCTTCTTGAACACCACGGACGCGTTGGTCCCGCCAAAGCCGAAGCTGTTCGACAGTGCCACGTTGATCTCCATCGGCTTGGCCTTGTGGGCGACCAGGTCGATGGGCGTCTCGACGGACGGGTTGTCCAGGTTGATGGTCGGGGGCGCGATCTGGTCGCGGATCGCCAGGCAGGTGAAGGCCGCCTCGATGGCGCCGGCCGCGCCCAGCAGGTGGCCGGTCGCCGACTTGGTGGAACTCATGGTGGCCCTGGCCGCGGCATTGCCCAGCAGTCGCTCGACCGCGCCCAGTTCGATCTCGTCGCCGAGCGGCGTCGAGGTTCCGTGGGCGTTGATGTAGTCGATGTCCGCCGGGTCGACCCCGGCGTCCTTGAGCGCCGCCTTCATGGCGCGGAAACCGCCGTCGCCGTCCTCGGCCGGAGCGGTGATGTGATAGGCGTCGCCGGCCAGGCCGTAACCCAGCACTTCAGCGTAGATTTTCGCGCCGCGCGCCTTGGCGTGTTCGTATTCCTCAAGCACCAGCACGCCGGCGCCCTCGCCCATGACGAAACCGTCGCGATCCTTATCGTACGGCCGGCTGGCCCGCTGGGGCTCGTCGTTGAACGCCGTCGACATGGCGCGGCAGGCGATGAACCCGGCGATGCCCACCGGCACCACCGCCGACTCGGCGCCGCCCGCGATCATCACGTCGGCGTCGCCATACTTGATGAGCCGTGCCGCGTCGCCGATCGCATGCGCACCCGTGGCGCAGGCGGTGACGACGGAGTGGTTAGGCCCCTTGAAACCGTAGCGGATGGAGACTTGGCCGCTGGCCAGATTGATCAGCGCCGAGGGGATGAAAAACGGGCTGACGCGGCGCGGGCCCTTCTCGTGCAATTCGACGGCCGTGTCGGCGATGGCGCCCAGGCCACCGATTCCCGAGCCGATCATCACACCCGTGCGTTCGCGGGCGTCCTCGTCCTCGGGCATCCAGTTGGCGTCACGCACCGCCTCGTCGGCCGCGGCCACCGCGTACAGGATGAAGTCGTCCACCCGACGCCGGTCCTTGGCGCTCATGGTCTTGTCGGGATCGAACGATCCCTCGATGTCGGCTCCGCCGCCACCCCGGCCGTCAATACGCGGCACCTCGCAGGCGACCCGGCACGCGTAGTCGCTGGCGTCGAAGGCCGTGATGTTTCCTGCACCGGACTTGCCGGCCAGGATGGCTTTCCAGCTGTGTTCGGCTCCCTGACCCAGGGGGGTAAGCAGGCCGATACCGGTGACGACGACACGACGCATGGCGATCCTCAAACGAAGACCGCCGCGGCTAAGGGTTGGCCCAAAGCGACGCGGCGGTCGGAAAAGCTGAGCGAAGTCGGGCTTTATTAGGCGCCCAGGCGCTCCTGGATGAACTTCACCGCGTCGCCCACCGTCTGGATGTGCTCGGCAGCGTCATCGGGGATTTCGATGTCGAACTCTTCTTCGAACGCCATGACCAGCTCGACGTTGTCGAGGCTGTCGGCGCCCAGGTCGTCGATGAAGCTGGCCTTCTCGGTGACCTTCTCCGGATCGGCGTCGAGGTGTTCGATGACGATCTTACGGACGCGTTCTAGAACGTCGGACATTAGGTAGGTCCCTCAGGCTTAGTCAGGCTTTTGCATCGGCGACGGGGACGGTGAAGTCAACCGTCGCCAGGGTGATCGGCAGTTGCGCGCCGGGTAGCATGTTCCGTGTGGTGAGGCGAGCCTCAGATCATCGCCATACCGCCATTGACGTGCAGTGTCTGGCCAGTGACGTAGGCCGCCTGATCGCTGGCGAGATAGACGCAGGCCGCCGCCACCTCGACGCCGGAGCCCAGACGGGCGGCGGGGATGGTCGAGAGGATCTGGGCCTTCTGCTGCTCGTTGAGCACGTCGGTCATCGGGCTTTCGATGAAACCCGGGGCGACGCAGTTCACGGTGATTCCCCTGGTCGCAACTTCTTGCGCCAAGGCCTTGGAAAACCCGATCATTCCGGCCTTGGAGGCCGCGTAGTTCGTCTGCCCGCCGTTGCCGGTGACCCCGACGACCGAAGTGATTCCGATGATCCGGCCCGCGCGGCGGCGCATCATCCCCTTGGTCGCGGCGCGGCACAGACGAAAATAGCTTTCAAGGTTCACCTGGAGGACAGTCTCCCAGTCCTCGTCCTTCATCCGGATCAGCAGGCCGTCACGGGTGACGCCGGCGTTCGCCACCAGGATGTCGAGCGGCTGGCCCGCCGCGGTCTCCGCCTGCTCGACCAGCGAATCGACGGCCGCCGGGTCGGAGAGGTTCGCCGCCACGACGGAGACCCGCGTCGCAAGGCTGGCGGCCAACTCCTGAAGGACGGCCTCGCGGGTGCCGGACAGCACCACATGGGCGCCCTGAGCGTGCAGCGCGCGGGCGATCTCAGCGCCGATTCCGCCTGTGGCGCCGGTGACGAGGGCGGTCTTGCCGGTCAGGTCGAACATGGGATCTCTCAGAGGCTCTTGGCGAAGGCTTCAAGGTCGGCAGGCGAATTCAGCGGAATCGCCTCGGCGTCCGGAGCGATGCGCTTGGCCATGCCGGACAGCACCTTGCCCGCTCCGACCTCGGCGAAGCGGGTCACCCTGCCCTCCCCGGCCAGCCACAGCATGCTCTCGCGCCAGCGCACGCGGCCGGTCACCTGCTCCACCAGAAGGCGGCGAATCTGCTCCGGGTCGTGCGTCGGGCGCGCGGTGATGTTCGCCACCAGCGGGGCCCGCGGCGCGGCGATCTGCGCCGCCGCCAGGGCCTGGGCCATCTCATCGGCCGCCGGCTGCATCAGCGGGCAGTGGAAGGGCGCCGAGACGTTGAGCGGAATCGCCCTGGCGCCGAGTTCCTTGGCGGCCTCGATGGCCCGATCAACCGCGGCCTTGTCGCCGGAGATCACCACATTGCCCTGGTTGTTGTCGTTCGCCACCACGCAGACACCGACCTCTGAGCCGGCCGCGGCGGCCGACTCGGCCAGCGCGACGTCGGCTTTCGGCCCGATCAGTGAGGCCATGGCGCCCGCACCGACCGGCACGGCGCGCTGCATGGCCTGGCCGCGCAGCTTAAGAAGCCGCGCGGTATCCGCCACGCTGATCGATCCGGCCGCGGCCAGGGCGGCATATTCCCCGAGGCTGTGGCCGGCGACGAACGCGGCCCTGTCGACACCGACGCCGAACTCGCGCTCCAGGGTACGGGTTACGGCGAGACTCACCGCCATCAGCGCCGGCTGGGCGTTCTCCGTAAGGGTGAGCTCGTCCGCAGGGCCCTCGCGCATCAGCCGCGAGAGGCTCTGGCTCAGCGCCTCGTCGACTTCCTGAAAGACTTCACGTGCGGACGCGAATTCGTCCGCAAGATCGGCGCCCATGCCGACCGCCTGGCTGCCCTGGCCGGGGTAGATGAAGGCAAGGCTCATCGGCGAGCTCCCACGCGATTCCGAGGGGCGAGGGTTAGGGGATATGAAAAGCGCCCGCAAGCGAGGCGCTCTCTCCGGCTCGGCCTTGAGGCCGGGGGCGGTCCGCGGCCGCCGTCAATCCGCTCATGCAGTTCGGAATGGCTCTCAACTTCAAAGGCGCCTTGGCGAATACCTGGGCGCTCAGGCTGTCGGACATCCGCGACATGACGCCTCACGCGCGCGAACCGTTCCAGAATGGCCCCGCGCGGGAAGCCACTCACAGTCCTCGCATATACCAATGAGTGTATTCGATCGTCATTTTTACACTAAAAACGCGAACCTCCTCCGCGCCGCCTCGGTAAACCATATTCGGCGAGGCCGGCATGCCGCTTGCACCCGCCTCGACATCGGGAAGCAGCCAGGAGACCTCGCCGCCTAAGCCAAGACCGGGACGATGACTGCAACTTCGCCCCATTTTGGGTATCCAGCCACCCGTCTCAGGGGTCCGGAAACTTGACACCAAAAGGCCCTCAAGTTCTAAGCGCCCATCATTAATCAACGGCCAACCACAAGTACTGCAACCGGAGGTTTCCTAGGTGTTCATTGCACCAAATAGGCGACTTCAGGGCCAACGGCAGTATTCGCGGAAGCCACAGTCGCCATTTGCTTACAACCTTCAGTCCATCAGGAACGAGCATGAATCTCCGCAGCATCCTCCTCAGCGCGATCGCGATTTCGGCTGTCGCCACCGCCGCCAGCGCCCAGGTTTCGGCCACGGGCACCGCCACGACCGACGCCCGGATCATCCAGCCGCTGTCGATCGCCAGCGCGGGCACGCTGAACTTCGGCACCCTGACC
>JAEYTM010000252.1 GCA_023434015.1 Pseudomonadota bacterium
GGTCTCGGCGGCGTGCACCGCCTCGCCGCCGCGCAGGCGTCGCGCGGCCTCGGCCAGGGCGGCCGCCAGGGCGGGGGCGATCTTGCGTTCGTCGGCCGAGAGGTAGGCGTTGCGTGAGGACAGGGCGAGGCCGTCCTGGGCTCTGGCGGTGGGGGCCCCGAGGATCTCCACCGGGATGTCCAGGTCGCGAACCAGCCGGCGGATCACCTGGAGCTGCTGATAATCCTTCTCGCCGAAGACGGCGACGTCGGGCGCCGCCTGCAGCAGCAGCTTGGTCACCACCGTGGCCACGCCCGTGAAGTGGCCCGGCCGGGCGGCGCCGTCGAGCGGTTCTGACACCCCCGACACCGTCACCTCGCTGGAAAAGCCGGGCGCATACATCTCCGCCGCGGAGGGGGCGAAGAGCAGGTCGCAGCCGGCTTCGGCCAGCAGGCCGGCGTCGCCCTCCTCGTCACGCGGATAGGCGTCGAAGTCCTCGCCGGGGCCAAACTGGGTCGGATTGACGAAGATGCTGGTCACCACCCGCTCGGCGCGGGTCCGGGCGAGGCGCACCAGAGACAGGTGCCCCTCGTGCAGGGCGCCCATGGTCGGGGTGAAGCCGATACGCTGGCCGGCGGCCCGCCAGGCGGCCACCTGTGCGCGCAGCTCGGCGACGGTGCGGACGATCGGCGGCGAGGTGGGGGGCATGGCGGGCTCCGGCGTGAGGCCCGGCTTATGAGCCAGGGGCCGACGCCCGTCCATCCACAGGCGCGGCGACGTGCGCGTTGGCGCCGTGCGGCGAGAAGGCCAAACTAAGGCAAGTTTGAGTCGGAGCGCACGCATGCCGCAGGCCAGCGTCATAGTCATAGGTAACGAGAAGGGCGGGGCGGGGAAGTCCACCATCGCCATCCACACCGCCACGGCCCTGCTGCACGGCGGCGCCAAGGTGGCGGTCCTCGACCTCGACCTACGCCAGCAGTCGACGGGGCACTTCTTCGCCAACCGCCGGGCCTGGCTGAAAGCCAACGACGCCGTCGCGCCGATGCCTGTCGATCATCCGATGAGCGAGGCCGGCGAGGCGCTCGCCGTGGCGGGCGAGGAGGAGGCCCTGGCCCGCTTCGGCGAGGCGCTGGAGCGCGCGCGTGAACTGGCCGACTTCGTGCTGATCGACACCCCCGGCAGCGACACGGCGGTCAGCCGGGCCGCCCACGGTCGCGCGGACCTGATCGTCACCCCGATGAATGACAGCTTCGTCGACTTCGACATGCTGGGCGTGGTCGATCCGGTCACCCTCGATCTGGTCCGGCACAGCCTCTATTCGGAGACCGTCTGGAACAGCCGCAAGGCCCGGGCGACCAGCGACCGCAAGACCATTGACTGGGTCGTGCTGCGCAACCGCCTGGCCCCGACGGAGGCGCGCAACCGCAAGCGCCTCGACGAACGTATCCAGGCCCTGTCGCGGAAGGTGGGCTTCCGCATCGGGCCGGGCCTTCGCGATCGGGTGATCTATCGCGAGCTGTTTCCCTTCGGCCTGACGGTCGCCGACCTGTCGCCGACCATCCGCCCTGTCGCCATGTCCCTGCAGCACGTCGCCGCCCGCCAGGAGCTGCGCGCCCTGATGAGCGCCCTGGGCTTCTCGGGACTGGACGACAGCGAGCGCATGGCGGCGGAATAGCCGCATGCAGTTCCTCGCGCTCGGGGCGGCCCTGCTGGCGCTCATACTGTGGGCCAGCGGCGGCAGGCGGATCCTGAAGCGGCGCGAGTGGCGCTTCATCTCCGGCGCCTTCGCCATCGCCGCCTTCGCCGCGGCCGCCTATGTCGGCCTGACCGGTCGTTGGGGCGCGGCCATCGTGCTGGTGGTGATGGGGCTGGGACTCGCCGTCTCGACCCGGCGGACTGGTGAGAGGGCGGCCGCGCCGCCGCCCGGGGGAGGGAAGATGAGCCTCTCCGAAGCCCGGGCGATCCTCGGTGTGGAGCCGGGAGCGACGCCGGACGAGGTCAAGGCGGCCTACACACGCCTGATGCGCCTCGCCCATCCGGACAAGGGCGGCACGTCGGGGCTGGCCTCGCAGCTCAACGCCGCGCGCGACAGGCTGCTGCAGAAATAAAAAGCCCCGGCGCGCGACCGGGGCTTTCAGAAGGACGGCGAGGTCGGGCCTCGTCAGCCGGGCGCCACGACCATGCACGGCATCTTTCGGGCCTGGAGCGCCTTGCAGGTATTGCGGGCCTGGGTCTCGGACAGGCCCGAGAAGCGCGAACGATAGCGGCCGTTGGCCTGGTCGGTCAGAGGCGTGGCCTTGCCCACATGGCTGCCGAAGCGCTTCTCGACCAGGGTCAGTTGGGCGCGGGCGTCCGAGCGGGCCTTGAACGCCCCCACCTGGACCATCCACCGGCCGGAGGCGCTGGCCGCCGGGCGGGCGGTGCGCGCCGGGGGCGGGGTGGCCGCCGCCAGTTCGATCTTCAGGCCGTCCTGTTCGGCGTCGCCCTGTTCGCGCCCGCCGCGCAGCACCGGGCCGGTCGGCTCGGGTTCGAACAGGTTCTGGGCGATGGTGATCTTCTCGCCGCGGGCGCGGCGGTCCATGACCTCGAACCCGGTCAGCAGCAGGTCCTCGGCGTTCTGGTCGCGCGCCGCGGTGGTCGGGCCGCCGAGCACCACGGTGATCAGGCGGCGGTTGTCGCGCACGCCGGAGACCGCGATGTTGAAGCCCGAGGCGTTGGTGAAGCCGGTCTTGATGCCGTCCACGCCGGGCGTGCGCTGCAGCAGGCGGTTGTGGCTGTTGATCGTCTGGCCGCGGAACACGAACGACTTCTGGCTGAACAGGCGATAGTACTGCGGATAGTCGCGCATCACCGCGCGGGACAGGATCGCCAGGTCGCGCGCGGTCGAGATCTGCCGGCTGTCCGGCAGGCCCGAGGCGTTGACGAAGTGTGTGTTCTCCATCCCCAGCTCCCTGGCCCGCAGGGTCATCAGGGCGGCGAAGCGGCTCTCCGTGCCGCCCAGCTTCTCGGCCATGGCGACGGCGACGTCGTTGGCGGAGCGGATGGACATGGCCTGCATGGCCTCGGAGACGGTGATCGACTGGCCGGCGGGCACGCCCAGCTTGGTCGGCGACTGGGCGGCGGCGCGCGGCGAGAACACCACGCGGTCATCCAGGTCCAGCTTGCCGGCGGAGAGCGCCTCGAAGGTCAGGTAGAGGGTCATCACCTTGGTGATGGAGGCGGG
>JAEYTM010000310.1 GCA_023434015.1 Pseudomonadota bacterium
GGCCCGAGACCAGGGTCACCTCGGCGCCGAGCCGGGCCAGGGCGGCGGCGATGGCGTAGCCCTGCTTGCCCGACGAGCGGTTGGTCAGCAGCCGCACGGGGTCGATCGGCTCCACCGTCGGACCGGCGGTGACGATGGCGCGGCGGCCGGCCAGCGGCCGGGCGGCGGGTCCGGCCAGGGCGGCCTGAATGGCTTCGAAGATCGCCGCCGGCTCGGCCATGCGTCCCGGCCCGTACTCGCCGCAGGCCATGGCCCCTTCGTCGGGGCCGACGAACAGCACGCCGTCGGCGGCCAGGGTGGCGCGGTTGCGCCGCGTGGCGGGGTGCTCCCACATCCGCACGTTCATCGCCGGGGCCATCAGCACCGGCTTGTCGGTGGCCAGCAGGGTGGTGGAGGCGAGGTCGCCGGCCAGGCCGTGCGCCGCCTTGGCCATCAGGTCCGCCGTGGCCGGCGCGACCACCACCAGGTCCGCCGACCGCGACAGCTCGATGTGGCCCATCTCGGCTTCGTCGGTCAGCGAGAACAGGTCGGAATAGACCTTGTCCTCGGCCAGGGCCGACAGCGACAGGGGGGTGACGAACTGGCCGCCGGCCCGGGTCAGGATCGGCCGCACGCCGATCCCCGCCTTGCGCAGCAGGCGGGTCAGCTCCAGCGCCTTGTAGGCGGCGATGCCGCCGCCGACGATCAGGATAATGCGCTGTCCGGCCAAGCCCTCGGCCCCCGTGGAAAGGTGCCCTGGATGTAGGCCATGCGAGCGGACTCGACAAACTCGCCGATCTATGTTCTTTCTTTGTTCCAGCGGAGCCATTTCATGGAGACGACAGATGGCTGGTGTGAGGACGGCGCTGGTGGTGGCGCTGGGCGTATCGGCCGCGGCGCTGCTCGCGGCCTGCGATAACGGACCTTCCGCGGTGGCCGGAAGTCAGGCGGCGGGTACCCAGATGGCGACCGCGGAGCCTTCGACCGACCGGGCGTCCGACCGGCCGGCCGCCGCGGCGGTCGATCGCCGCGAGGATCCTGTCCCGCTGGTGGACGGCAAGCCCATGTGGTCGGCCAGCCGCCGCTATTCGGCCGAAGAAAGCGCCCGGCGCGCCTTCGAGCGCAACGGCGAGGCCTTCGAGGCGCGGACCCTGGAGCAGTTCGTCCGCAAGGCGCACGCCTTCGTCGGACATCCTCCGGCGGGCACCGAGACCCTGACCCGGGCCAACGGCGACACCCTGTTCTACGACCCCCGGGGCAATGTCTTCGCCGTCGCCACCAAGGACGGCGCGCCGCGCACCATGTTCAGGCCCGACGAGGGCGCGGCCTACTGGGCGGAGCAGAAGCAGAGCGAGTCCCGCCGACAGGCCGCCCGGACCGAGCGGCGCGCCAGCGCCGGCGACGACGCGGCCTAGACGCCTCCTCTCAGGGGAGCGGCGGCCTCAGCCCAGCAGCAGGCCGGCCAGGAAGGCCGCGCCGGCCGCCAGGGCGCCGAGGGCGAACCACAGCAGCGCCCCGCCGCCGTCCTTCTGCTCGACGACGGCGACCGCGGTCGGGGCCGGCGGAGTCTCGGCCAGCCGGGCGATGTTGCGGATCGCCTGGGCGGCCTCGTCGGCGAGGCGCTGGACACGGGTCACCGGCGACAGCTCCCGGGCCATGAAGCGGCGGACCACCGGATCGGCGGCGGCCCAGATGTCGTGCTCCGGATAGATCCGGCGTGCGACGCCCTCGACGGTCATCATGGTCTTCTGCAGCAGCACCAGCTCGGGCCGCAGGTGCATGTCGTAGAGGGCGGTGATCTCGAACAGCTGGGTCAGCACCCGGCTCATCGGCACCTCGCTGGCGGCGCGGCCGAACACCGGCTCGCCCACTGCCCGCAGCGCCTGGGCGAAGGCCGCCACGCTGTGCTCGCGCGGGACGTAGCCGGCGTCGAAATGCACCCGCGCCACCCGCTCGTAGTCGCGCTCCAGGAAGCCCCAGAGGATCTCGGCGAGATAGCGGCGCTCGGGCGCGCCCAGGCGTCCGATGATGCCGAAATCGACCGCCGTCAGCCGCGCGGGGGCGGCGGCGAACAGATTGCCCTCGTGCAGGTCGGCGTGGAACACCCCATGGTCCAGGGCCTGGGCCAGGAAGGCGCGGATCAGGTTGTCGGCCAGCAGCTTGCGGTCCAGACCCGGCTGGGTCAGGGCGTCGGCCTCGGACAGCGGCCAGCCCTGGGCCCAGGTCATGGTCATCACCCGCTTGCCGACGCCGTCCCAGACGACGCCCGGGGCGTGCATGTAGCCGTCCTTGCCCATCACCTCGCCGAGTTCATCGGCCCCGGCCGCCTCCAGCCGCAGGTCCAGCTCCAGCTCCGTCGCGCGGATCACCGTGGCCGCGAAGCCGCGCGGCTCCAGCCGCCGCGCCGGCGGCGCCCAGCGGTCCACCAGACGTGCCGCCAGGGCCAGCACCTCGGCGTCCTCGGCGACCCGGCGCGCAATCCCGGGACGCAACACCTTCACCGCCACCTTGCGGCCGTCCAGCAGCACCGCTTCGTGCGCCTGGGCCAGGGAGGCGGCGGCGACCGGTTCGCCGAAGCTGGCGAACAGGCTCTCCACCGGCCGGCCGAGGGCATGTTCCACCTCGGCCAGGGCGGTCGCCGTCGGGAAGGGGGCGAGCCGGTCCTTCAGCCGCGACAGATCCTCGGCGAACTGGCCGCCGAAGATGTCCGCCCGGGTGGACAGCAACTGGCCGAGCTTGATCGCCACGGGTCCCAGCCGCTCCAGCGACCGGGCCAGCCGCTCGCCCGGACGGCCGATCCGGGAGGGGCGCCCGGCCACCAGATGCAGGATGCCCGCCACCGTCCGCAGGGCGCCCGTGTAGAGCGGCGCCATCTCGCGCGGCAGCAGGGCGTCGTTTCGCGCCAGGATCCAGGCCGCCCCTACCAGCCGGCCGAACGCCGCCACGCCTGTCATGGCGTCAGACCGCCCGGGCGGTGTGCAGCGCCGCCACACCGGCGGTGAAGTTGGTGTAGCCGACCTGGCCGAAGCCGGCCTCGGCGATCATCGCCGCGAACCGGCGCTGGTCGGGGAAGCGGCGGATGCTCTCGACAAGGTACTGGTAGCTGTCGCGGTCGCCGGCCACCCGCGCGCCGATCTCCGGGATCACCTTGAAGGAATAGGCGTCATAGGCCTTCTGCAGCGGCTCGGTGACCGGGCGGGAGAACTCCAGGCACAGGAACCGGCCGCCGGGCTTCAGCACCCGCCGGGCCTCTTTCAGCGCGGCGGAGATGTCGGTGACGTTGCGGATGCCGAACGAGATCACATAGGCGTCGGCGCAACCGTCCGGCAGCGGCAGGCGCTGGGCGTCTCCCACCGCCCAGGCGATCTCCGGCTCGGAGCCCTTCTCGCGGCCGGCGCCGATCATCTCGGCGTTGTAGTCGACCACGAAGATCCGCGCGTCGGGGCCGCCGCGCCGCTCCTGGGCGCGCCGGGCCATGCGGGCGAAGCGCCGCGCCATGTCGCCGGTGCCGCCGGCGCAGTCGATGATGGTCTCGCCCGGCTGCGGGTTCAGCCGCGCGGCCGTGGCGTCCTTCCACAGCCGGTGGACGCCGCCGCTCATCAGGTCGTTCATCAGGTCGTAGCGACGGGCCACGCGGTCGAAGACGCCCCGCACCAGGCCGGGCTTGGATTGCGGGTCCACGTCGCGGAAGCCGAATGTGGCGGAGGGTCCGGTCATGGGAAGCTCTTAGCCTTCCGCTTCCGCCCCTCCAAGAGCTTGGCGCGCCGCGGCGGCCGTGGCACTCCAGCGGCATGCCCGAATTGCCCGAGGTCGAGACGGTCCGCGGCGGCCTTGCGCCGGTCCTGGAGGGCCATCGCCTGACCCGCGTGGAGGCGCGGCGGCCGGACCTGCGCTTCCCCTTCCCGGACAACTTCGTCCAGGTCCTGACCGGCGCGACCATCGTTTCGCTGCAAAGACGCGCCAAGTACCTGCTCGCCCGGCTCGACCGGGAGGACACCCTGGTGATGCACCTCGGCATGAGCGGACGCTTCGAGATCGCCCTACCGGAGGGGACGGTGCGCCCCGGCGAGTTCCACTACGCCCCCGATCCGGATCCGCGGCACGCACATGTGCTGTTCGAGACCGAGGCCGGCGCCCGGGTCACCTATTACGACCCGCGCCGGTTCGGCTACATGGCCCTGGTCAACACCGCGACCCTCGACCTGCATCCGTGGTTCGCCGCCCTCGGGCCCGAGCCGATGTCCGAGGCCTTCGACGCGGCCCGGCTGAAGACCGCCTTCGCCGGCCGCCGGCAGGGCCCCAAGACCCTGCTGCTGGACCAGCGGATCGTCGCGGGCCTCGGCAACATCTACGTCTGCGAGGCGCTGAACCGGGCCCGCATCTCGCCCTTCAGGCCTTCGGGCGGAATCTCGCTGCCGCGGCTGAAGGCGCTGGCGCAGGCCATCCGCGAGGTGCTGGCCGAGGCGATCGCCGCCGGTGGCTCGACCCTGCGCGACTACGCCCAGGCCAACGGCGCCCTGGGCTATTTCCAGCACAGCTTCCGGGTCTATGACCGCGAGGGCCAGCCCTGCGCCAATGAAGGCTGCCGGGGGATCATCGCCCGTCAGGTCCAGGCCGGCCGGTCGACCTTCTTCTGCCCGGTCTGCCAGACATGAGGCGGCTTTCGCGGCCGGCCGGCGCGATCGTCGCGGCGATCGGCCTGCTGCTCGGCTCCTGCGCGGCGCCGCAGCCGGCCCGCGCTCAGCCGCCGGTGTGGGTGGTGACCGACGCGGATTCCGAGCTGGTGCTGTTCGGCTCGGTTCACATCCTCCCGCCGGAGCTGGACTGGCGTCCGGCCCCGCTCACCCGCGCCCTGGCGGCGGCCGACGACGTCTGGTTCGAACTGCCGGTTGACCCCGCCGCCGAGGCCGAGATCGCGCGTCTGGCCGGCGAGCGCGGCGTGCTCCCGCCGGACGGGTCGCTGTTCGCCCTGCTGACGGCGGCGGAACAGGTGCAGCTCGCCCGCGTCGCCGAGTCCTATGGCGTCGAAGCCTCCACCCTCGACCGCCTGCAGCCCTGGCTGGCCGAGGTCGCCCTCGGCGCCGCCGCCTTCCGCAAGTTCGGCGCCGGCGCCGAGCATGGCGTGGAGAAGGCGG
>JAEYTM010000332.1 GCA_023434015.1 Pseudomonadota bacterium
GGCCGGGCCGGGGCTGATCGACGCCGCGCCGGAGCTTGCCCATCTCGCGCCCATCAAGGGCCACATCCTCCGCGTCCAGGCGCCCGGCCTGGGCGGAGCGGCCGTGCGCGGGGAGGGGGCTTACGCCGTGCCGGCCGGGGATGGCCTGGCCTTCGGAGCCACCATGGAGGCCGGTGTCGGCGACCCGGCGGTGGATCCGGCCAAGGCGCCGCCGCTGATGACGGCCGGCGGCCGGCTGTTTCCCGCGGCGGCCGGCGCGCGGCACGATCTGCTGGCCGGCGTAAGGGCCGCCACCCCCGACGGCTTGCCGTTGGTCGGCCCGGGCGCCAACCCGCGCGTGCTGCTGGCCACCGGCGCGCGCCGCAACGGCTGGCTGCTAGCGCCGATGGTGGCCCGGATCGTCGCCGCAAGTGTCGCCGGGCGGGACCCCGGCGGCTACGCCGCTGCGTTCCGGCCGGGTCGGTTTGCCTAGCGGGCGCGCGGGGGCGTCGGCGCGACAGGTTCGGGTTAGTCCTGCATTAACCATGTCGGCCCAGGACTTGAGGCATGTCTGTCCCCGGGATTCGCAGCGTGGTCGAGGTCGCGATCCAGCGCGCCTCCAGCGCCACCGGCGTCGACTTCTCGTTCCTGATGAAGACCGCCGGGCGCGAGAGCGGCTTGAACCCGGCGGCCAGGGCCGGCACGTCGTCTGCGGCCGGCCTGTTCCAGTTCGTCGAGCAGACCTGGCTTTCGACTCTCAAGCAGCACGGCGTGAAGTATGGCTACGCCCGCTATGCCGAGTTGATCGGCAAGGACGCCGACGGCCGCTACCATGTGCGCGGGGTCGAGGCGCGCAAGGCGGTGATGGACCTGCGGCTCGATCCCCAGGCGGCCTCGCTGATGGCCGGCGAACTGACCTCGGACCATGCCGCCTACCTGAAGGGGCGCGTGGGGCGCACCCCTACGGCGGGCGAGCTCTACGCGGCGCATTTTCTCGGGCCGCACGGCTCCGCCCGGCTGATCGAGGCGGTCCAGACCCGCCCTGGCGCGCCGGCCGCCAGCCTCTTTCCCGAGGCGGCGCGCGCCAATCGCGCGATCTTCTATCGCGAAGGCCGTCCGGCTTCAGTGGCTGAGGTCTATGCGAACCTGACCCGCACCGGCGGGCCGGGCCAGGCGGTCGATCCCAATGATCGCTGGGCCGACGAGGGCGGCGGTTTCATCCAGTACGCCTCCGCGCGTCGGGCCGATCACCTGCGCGAACAGGACGCCCTGGTGGCGATGATCCTGCGCGGCTCTCAGTCGGCGGACGACGCGGGGCTTGGTGCGCGCCTCACCGGCTCGATGTTCACCAGCGAGATGCTGCGCGTGCTGTCCGAGGCCAGCGAGAAGTCCTGATCCCGGCGCTGCGCAAGCGCCCGTCCACCTTGCGTTAAGCTTAACCGTGAGAACATCCCGTCCGTGGGATTCCGGTTCCATGGGGCGGGGCTTTCGACATCATGGCGACGACGCGTTCCGCGTTGACCGAAGACGATATCCGCACGCTGGTGAAGGGTGCGACGCCGGACGAGCGCGCCGTGGCCGCGGAGAAGCTGTGCGGTGTCATCGAGCGCACCTCGCTGAGCGCGGAAGAACGGACCCTCGCTGCGGAAATCCTGCGGATCATGGCCGCCGACGCGGCGGAACTGGTGCGTCGCGCGCTGGCCATTGCCCTGAAGGACTCCCCGCTTGTGCCGCGCGACGTGGCGCTGAAATTGGCCCGCGACGTGGAATCTGTCGCTCTGCCGATCCTCAACGTCTCGCCGGTGTTCACCGACGACGACCTGGCCGAGATTGTCCGTCTCGGCGGTCCGGTCCGTCAGTTGGCCATCGCCCGGCGACCGAAGCTGTCGCGGAAGGTCGCCGACGCGCTCGCCCAGGCTGGCGACGAGCGTTCCCTGGCGGCCGCCTGCGCCAACGACAACGCCGACTTCACCGAGCGCGCGCTGCAGCAGGTCATCGACCGCTTCGAGGCGTCGGAACGTGTGCTGGCCGCGGTGGCCTATCGCGCCATCCTGCCGCTGGCCGTGAGCGAACGGCTGGTCGAGTTGGTCGGCGGCCAGGTGCGCGAGCATCTGATCGGAAGCCATGGCCTGTCGCCGGAGGTGGCGCTGCAGGTCGCCATGGGCGCTGCGGAACGGGCGACGGTCGATCTCGTCGACCAGGCCGGCCGCACCGCCGACGTCCGTGGCTTCGTGGCGCATCTGCACCAGGCCAAACGCCTGACCGCCTCGCTGCTGCTGCGGGCCCTGGTGCAGGGGCACATGACCTTCTTTGAGTGGGGCGTCGCGGAACTCTCAGGGGTGCCGCACCACCGCACCTGGCTGATGATCCACGATGCCGGATCCCTCGGTCTGAGGGCCATCTACGAACGCGCCGGCTTGCCCGCGCGCCTGTTCCCGGCCTTCCGCGCCGCGGTGGACACCTTCCATTCCATCGAGTTCGACGGGAGCGCCGGGGACCGCGAACGGTTCCAGGAGCGGATGCTGCAGCGCTTCCTCACCCAGCCTCAGGCCGCGTCGCGTGAAGACGTCGATTATCTGGTGGAGAAGATGGATCGGTTGCCGCGGAACGTGCGTCGCGATCCGATCTCCGAGAGCGCCTGAGCGGCGCGTTCCGCCAAGGTCAAGTCGCGGCTTCGACCTCGGTGACCCGGCGCTCAAGTTCCTGGACCAGCACCCGCCCGACCGGATGATCGTCAGCCTTGATGTCGTCGCGCACCGCCGCCTTGATGGCGTCGATATGCGCGTCGACCAGATTCATCGGCGCAGCGGGGCGCCGGTCCTTGTCGTCGATCAGCCGGCACAGCGATCCGGCGATGCGGGTGATCAGCGGGAATCCATAGGTGCCGCCCAGACCTTTCAGATCGTGGGCGCGCAGGTAGAGGGATTCCATGTTGTCATGCGACGGTCCCTGGGCGCGCACCTGTTGCCGGGCGGCCTCGAGCTTGACGATCTCGTCCTGCAGCCATTGGGCGAAGTTGCCGGAAAGGCTTTTCAGAGCCGCCTCGGCCTTGGCGATGGCGCTGGGATCAATCATGCCGAGCCGATTGCCGCCGCCGACCTTCAGCCGGAGGGTGTTCGGCACCTGGATCATCTGGCCGGTATTCTGCTGGCTCACGAGGCGTGCTCCTGACTCGCACGGAGCGTATCGGCCAGCCGTTAACAAGCCGTAGCGATGCAACCTGCGGAATTCAGTTGGAAAATTGCTCCGCGAGCATGCGCTCCTCGAGGCTGCGGCCGGCGTCGAAAAGCATCGCCAGCCTTACTTCTCGATCCTCGGCGATGTTCACCTCCAGGACGTCGCGGACCTCGAAGTTGTCGGCCACGGCGCTGACCGGCCGTTTGTCGGCCTCCAGGATTTCGAAGGTGACGCGGGCGGTATGCGCCAGCAGGGCGCCGCGCCAGCGGCGGGGCCGGAAGGCGCTGATCGGCGTCAGCGCCAGGACCCGGGCCTCCAGCGGTATGATCGGTCCGTGGGCCGAGAGGTTGTAGGCCGTCGAACCCGCCGGGGTGGCCACGAGGGCGCCGTCGCACGACAGTTCGTTCAGCCGGACCTTGCCGTCGATGGAAATCCGCAGCTTTGCGGTCTGTCGGGTCTGCCGCAGCAGGGAGACCTCGTTGATCGCCAGGGCCCGGTGGTGCTCGCCGCGGATATCGACCGCGACCATGCGCAGCGGGTGGATCGCGGCGCGTTCGGCGGCGTTGATCCGCTCCAGCAGGCCATCCTCGGAATATTCGTTGAGCAGGAAGCCGACCGACCCCCGGTTCATGCCGTAGATCGGCTTGCGGCTTTCCAGGTGCCTGTGCAGCGTCTCCAGCATGAAGCCGTCGCCGCCCAGGGCGACGATGACCTCCGCGCCTTCCTCTGGAACATCCCCATAGCGCGCAGCCAGCCGGGCCCGCGCCTCCTGGGCCTCAGGGCGGTCGCTGGCGGCGAAGGCGATACGCGTCACGAAGGGCTGCGGCTTGAACATCCGGGCGCCAGAAGCATGCAAGCGCCGCAGCTTGTCAAACCTGGGCTCAGGCCGAGGCGGCGGCCCGGCGGAAAGCCGCGCCCGCCAGTTGCGGCGCGACCGGAGCGCCCGCTCCAGCGGCGCGTCGGGCGCGGTCCTCGGCCTCGCGGGGGCGGCCGGCGTTGAGCTGGCGCACCATGGCGAGGATGGTGGGAAACACGCTGCGGTCGATGCCGACCGCGGCGCAGGCAAGGGCGAGCAGTTCAGGGCGATCGGCGTCGATCGCTCGCCGGATTTGATCGGCGTCGAAACGGCCGAGCCGGGCCAGGGCGGCGCAGAACAGGCTCAGCCGGCCCTCCCGCAGCGCCCGCACGAGATAGCCGGGGCGAAGCTGGCCGGCGGCGTGCAGCTTCTCGATAAGCCGCCGCTCCATGTCTTCCCGCTGGTCGTCGCGCGCCACGACCAGCAGTCCGTTGCGACCGTCGCCGACGCCGCCATGCGCCTCGCGCGCGGCTTCCGCCAGCGCCTGGTCGAGGGCCGGGGAATCCAGGTGGAACCGCTCGGCCAGGGCCAGCCGGAGCGACTGTCCGACCCAGACGTAGAGCTGCAGGGCAAGTTCGCCGCTCAGCTTCGGGTGACGCGAGAGCGGCGAGCGCAGGGCGGCGATACGACGTGCCAGGCCGACCAGTTCGCGGATGTCCGGCTCGGCGAGTTCGGCGGTGGCGTTGCCGGCAAGGGCGGTCAGCACGGCCGGCTCCCCCTGGCGCAGGATTTCGGCCACGACCGTAGCGCCGAGATTCGGCCGACGGGCGACCTCCATCTGGTGCTCGATGGTCGCCTCGACCAGCAGTCGGATCAGGTCGTGATCCTTGAGCAACGGACTCGCTGCGATGATCGGGCGGGCGATTTCGATCTCGTCCAGCGCCAACACGTTGATGAGGGTGGCGGGAGCCCACTCGGCGGTAGCGAGCCTTTCGGCCAGCCGGCGGCGGATATCCCGTTCGGCCTCGACGACGAGGGTCATGAAGATCGAGGCGAGCAGCGCCTGCGGGCCGGGCGCCGCGGCGGGGCCGCCATCGCCAGCGGCGCACAGGTCGACGATGCCCAGCAACAGCCGCTCGCGGTCGGCCTGCGTCCGGCTCCTGGCGAGGCCCAGAAGGGTTTCGCTATCCATCGCGGTGTTCACGCGATCTCCAATTCAGTCACGCATTCTGCGTCCGGCGACTGTGCAGGGCGGGGATGAAAACATGCTTAAAAGGCGTTTGGCCTGACGAGTCGGAGCCGCGGCGCAGACCGCGACGGCAGGGAGACAAAGATGGCGGATCCGCTGATCCTGACGCTGGACCAGGGTACAACGAGCACGCGGGCCATCCTGTTCGACGCCAGGGGCCGGGCGTTGGCCGAGGCGGGACGCCCGCTGGAGCAGTTCTATCCCGCCGACGGGTGGGTCGAGCACGACGCCGAGGAAATCTACCGCGCGGCGGTCGAGGTGCTGCGCGAGGCCCTGTCCAAGTCCGGGCGCGACCTGTCGGAAGTGGCGGCCATCGGCATCACCAACCAGCGCGAGACGGTGGTGGTCTGGGACAAGGCCACCGGCCGGCCGATCCACCGGGCGATCGTCTGGCAGGATCGCCGCACGGCGCCGGACTGCGAGCGGCTGCGGGCGGCGGGGCATGAGCCGCGCGTCACCGAGATCACCGGCCTGCTGCTCGACCCCTATTTCTCCGGCACCAAGATCGCCTGGCTGCTCGACCATCAAGACGGCGCCCGGGCGCGGGCCGAGGCCGGGGAACTCCTCGCCGGCACCATCGACACCTGGCTGATCTGGAAGCTCACCGGCGGGCGAGTGCATGCCACCGACGCGATAAACGCCTCTCGCACCCTGCTTTTCGATCTGCGTCGCCAGGAATGGTCGGCGGAAATGCAGGAGATGCTGAACGTTCCCGCCACTCTGCTGCCCGAGGTGCGCGATTGCGCGGGGCGGTTCGGCGAGACCGAGCCCGCGCTGCTCGGCCGCCCGGTGCCGATCTGCGGCGTGGCTGGCGACCAGCAGGCGGCGCTGATGGGCCAGGGCTGCATCCGGCCCGGGGAGATGAAGGCCACCTACGGCACCGGCTGTTTCCTGCTGCTGAACACCGGCGAGACGCCGGCGCCTTCGCACACCCGGCTGCTGACCACGGTCGCGGCGAGGGTCGGTGGGCGGACCACCTACGCTATCGAGGGGGCGATCTTCATCGCCGGCGCAGCGATCAAGTGGCTGAACGAGGAGATGGGCGTCGCCGGCGGCGCCCAGGGAGCGGAGAAGCTGGCGGCTGGGGCGCGGGACGGTCATGGCGTCGTGCTGGTGCCGGCCTTCACCGGCCTTGGCGCGCCGTGGTGGGATGCCGAGGCGCGCGGCGGCATATTCGGCCTCACCCGGGATTCCGGCCTTGCCGAGATCGCCCAGGCCGCTTTCGACGCCAGCGCCCTGCAGACCCGCGACCTGATCGAGGCCATGCGCGCGGACGCGCCTTCGGCGTTCCACGCTGGCGTTGAGATGCGGATCGATGGGGGCATGGCGCGCAGCCCGTGGTTCGCCCAGCGGCTGGCCGACCTCACCGGGATTGATGTCTGCCGGGCCACCTATCAGGAGACCACGGCGCTCGGTGCGGCCCTGTTCGCAGGGGTCGGCGCAGGCGTCTACCGGGACCTGGAGGAGGCCGCTGCGTCGCGGCCGCCCACGGAGGGCTTCAGCCCGGCTCTGGGAACACACCTGAGGGAGAGCGCCTACGCTCGCTGGCTGGACGCCGTCGCCCGGGTCCGCGGCTGAGCTTGACGCCTGTGAGCCCGAGGAGGACGCTCTTTCCACAAAGGTGAAGGAGACGCCCGATGGCGGACGGATCGGTCGCCGGCGCGGCCTCGCTGCAAGGCAAGGTCAGCGCCGAGGAATGGCAGGCGCGTGTGGATCTGGCCGCGCTTTACCGGCTGGTGGCCCTGCAGGGCTGGGACGACCTGATCTACACCCACATCTCGGCGCGTGTGCCGGGCCCCGATCACCATTTTCTGATCAATCCCTACGGCCTGTTGTTCGAGGAGATCACCGCCTCGTCGCTCGTGAAGATCGACCTCGACGGAAGGGTGATCCAGGACACGCCGCATTTCATCAATCCGGCCGGCTTCACCATCCATTCGGCCATCCACCAGGCCCGCGAGGACGCCCACTTCGTCATGCACCTGCACACCGATCAGGGAGTGGCGGTGGCGTCGCAAAAGCACGGTCTGCTGCCACTGTCGCAGCACGCCCTGATCGTGCGGCCGCGGCTCGCCTACCATGACTACGAAGGCATCGCCCTGAACCTGGACGAACGGGCCCGTCTGGTCGCCGACCTGGGCGACAGGACGCTGATGCTGCTCCGCAACCACGGAACCCTGGCGGTGGGCGACACCGCCGCCAACTGCTGGATCGGGATGTTCTTCCTGGAGCGCGCCTGCAAGCAGCAGGTGATGGCGCTTTCCGCCGGTCCGGACGGGGTCCTCATGGCGCCCGAGGCCGCCCATGCCGAGGTGATGCAGCAGACGGCCCGGGGCGTCGGCGGGGCGCTGGCCTGGCCGGGGTGCCTGCGCAAGCTCGACCGGAAGTCGCCCGGCTATGACGCCTGACCCGGGAGATTTGCCTCGCCGCTAGGCGCTCGCGCCCCCGACAGCCTGTTTCAGGCCCGAAACGTACAGCCATCGTCCTGTCACCCGACGCTGCGTATGCAAAGTCTTCAAAGGCGCCCCTTTATTCTGGCGACCGCGTCCCTGAAATGGAGTGACCCTGCTTGCTACGCCGGCATTTCTTCCTCGTTGCAGCGCTTGTGGTCCTGCTGTTGATGCTGGTCGTGGGCGGCTACAAGCTGGCGACCCGTCAGAGTAGCGGTCCCGGCGGCGGGGGCGGCCAGATGGCCCAGGGCCCGGGCGGTCCCGGTGGCGGGGGCGGACGCCGGCCGGGCGGCCCCGGCGGCGCGACTCAGGTGGCGGTCGCCACCGTGACCCAGCGTCCCTTCGTCGATACGCTCGAGGTGCTGGGTGTCGCCAAGGGAAAGCAGTCGGTCACCCTGACGGCGGCGACCACCCAGCTCGTCCAGCGGGTCCGTTTCACCGACGGCCAGAGCGTGGCGGCCGGGGCGATCCTCGTGGAGTTGAAGGACACCGAGCAGGACGCCGGCCTGGTCCAGGCGCAGGCGCGGCTGGTCGAGGCCGAGCGGGCCTTCGAACGCTACCGGACGCTCGGCGAGAAGGGTTTCGCCTCCAAGGCGCAGATCGACCAGCACGAGGCCGCCTACCGTTCGGCCCAGGCCGACGTGGCCGCGGCCCGGTCCCGCCAGAACGACCGGATGATCCGCGCGCCGTTCGCGGGCGTGGTCGGGCTGTCCGACGTGGCCCCGGGCGCCCTGGTCAACCCCGGTGCGCCGATCGTCACTCTCGACGACGTCTCCTCGATCCGCGTCGACTTCCAGGTGCCCGAGCGCTACCTCGGCCAGCTTCGCGAAGGCCAGGCGATCACCGCCTCGGTGGACGCCTTCCCCGGCGAGCCTGTCCAGGGCCGCATCGCCATGCTCGACACCCGTGTGGACGAGCGGACCCGGGCGATCACCGCCCGCGCCGAATTCCCCAACCCCAACCGGCGGCTGAAGCCCGGCATGATGATCCGCGTCGGAATCAGCCGCGGCCAGCGCCAGGGCCTTTCGGCGCCGGAGTCGGCCGTATCGGTGCAGGGTGATTCCGCCTTCGTCTATGTCCTGCAGGAGCAGGGCGGCCGCACCGTCACCGAGCAGCGGCCGGTGGTCACCGGCCTGCGTCAGGACGGCGTGGTCGAGCTTAGCGACGGCGTCCGGGCCGGCGAGCGCATCGTCGCCGACGGCCTGAACCGGATCCAGCCGGGGCAACCCGTGCAGGTGGGCGGCGACCGTCCCGTCAGGGCCGACGCCGCCGCGGCGGGCGCGCAGCCCGGAGCGATGCGAGGCGCATCATGATGCTCTCCGACATCTCCGTCCGCAGGCCGGTGTTCGCCGCGGTCGCGGCGATCATCCTCTGCGTCGTCGGCGTGGCCTCGTTCATGGCCCTGCCGGTCCGCGAGCTGCCGAGCGTCGATCCGCCGAACATCTCGGTCTTCACCACCTATCGCGGCGCCTCGGCCGAAGTCGTCGAGGAGCGGATCACCCAGGTGATCGAGCGCCAGGTCGCGGGCATCCAGGGCATTGACCGGGTAAACTCGTCGTCCCGGGACGGCAACTCGCGGATCAACATCGCCTTCACCCTTGATCGCGACCTCGACGAGGCGGCGAACGACGTGCGCGACGCGGTCAGCCGCGTCACCCGGCAGCTGCCCCTGCAGGCGGACCCGCCGACTATCGCCAAGGCCAACGCCGACGCGGCGCCGATCCTGTTCCTCAGCCTGGTTTCGACGAACCAGAACCGGCTGCAGCTTTCGGACTATGCCAACCGGTACCTGGTCGAGCGGCTGTCCACCGTCCCGGGCGTGGCCGAGGTGCGCCTCGTCGGCGGCCAGAACTACGCCATGCGGGTCTGGCTCGACCCCAACGCCATGGCCTCGCGCGGCATCACCGTCGACGACGTCCAGACCGCGCTGAACAGCCAGAACCTGGAGCTTCCGGCCGGGGCCCTGGAGGCGCCGACAAAGGACTTCACCATCCGCGTGGCGCGCTCCTATTCCACGGCGGAAGAGTTCGCACGCATGCCGATCGTGCCCGGCGGGGCCCGCGCCCAGACGCAGGGCTCGGCGGCGATCGGCGGCGCCTCGGCCGGCGCGGGCGCAGCGCTCGGCGCCAGGCCCCAGGTGACCTCGCCTGTGGCGGCGAGCGGCTACATCACCCGATTGGGCGACATCGCCCGCGTGGAGGAAGCCGCCGACGAACACCGCCGGCTGTTCCGCTCCAACAACGCCGACCAGGTCGGTATCGCCATCACGCGGCAGTCGCAGTCGAACGACCTGGAGATCTCGAACGGCGTCACCGCGGCGGTCGAAGAGATCAACAAGACCCTGCCCCAGGGCACGAAGCTGGAAATTTCCGTCGACTTCACCGTCTTCACGCGCCACGCGCTGGAAGAAGTGTGGATCACCATGGGCATCTCGCTCGTGCTGGTGGCGCTGGTGAACTTCCTGTTCCTCGGCAGCTGGCGGGCCGCGCTGATCCCGGGCGTCATCGCGCCGATCTGCATCGTCTCGACCTTCATCGTCCTGGCCCCATTGGGCTTCTCGCTCAACCTGCTGACCCTGCTGGCCCTCGTGCTGGCGATCGGGCTGGTGGTCGATGACGCCATCGTCGTGGTCGAGAACATCCAGCGACGCATCGACGAGGGGGAGCCGCCGATCGTGGCCGCGCAGCGCGGGGCGCGGCAGGTGTTCTTCGCGGTTGTGGCGACCACCATCGTGCTGGTGGCGGTGTTTGCGCCGCTGATGTTCCTGCCGGGCTATATCGGCAAGCTGTTCGTCGAACTGGCGGTGGCGATCGCCGCGGCGGTGGCCTTCTCTGCGCTGCTGGCGTTGAGCCTGGCGCCGATGCTGGCCTCCAAGCTGTTGCGTCCCGCGCACGGCGAAGGCTTCGTCGCCCGCAAGATCGACGGGGCGATGGAGAAGCTACGCAACTCCTATCGCGCCACTCTTGAGATGCTGTTGGTCCGTCGTGTGGCGACGATCGCTTCCAGCGGGCTGCTGGTGTTCCTGATCGCCCTCGCGGCCGTGCTGTTCGTCAGCCTGCCCCGCGAGCTGGTCCCGAACGAGGACCGCGGGCGGGTGGACATCAACATCCAGGGGCCGGAAGGCTCGGGTTACGACTACATCCAGACCGCCGTGAAACAGGTCGAAGCCCGCCTCCAGGGGTTGGTGAAGGACGGCACCGCCGAGCGCTATACGATCCAGTCCCCGGGCTTCGGCGGGGGCGGCGGGTCCTACAACACCGCGCAGGGCAACGTCGTGCTGCCTGACGAGCGGGTGAACGACATCACCTCGCAGGAACTCGCCGCTCAGCTGAACCGCGAGTTCTCCTCGATCACCTCCGCGCGCGTCATCGCGTCCGTGCGGCCCAGCCTGCAGCGGGGCGGCGGCGGGGGCGGCAGCAATGTCGACCTGATCGTGATGGGCAACGAGTACCCGGAGATCAACGCCAAGATCCAGCCGCTGCTGGCCGCCGCCCAGAGCAATCCGGGCATGGCGCGGCCGCGCATCGAGTACGAGCCGACCAGTCCGCGCGTGCTCGTTCAGGTGGATCGCGAACGGGCGGCCGCGCTCGGCGTCTCGGCCCAGTCCGTCGGCCGCGCGCTCTCGGCCCTGTTCGGCTCGGAGCGGGTGACGACCTACATCAAGAACGGCCAGGAATACGACGTCATCCTGCAGACCGACCGCGCCGAGCGGCAGACCCAGCAGGACCTGGACAAGATCTATGTCCGCAGCAACACCGGCGCGACGGTGCCGCTGTCGTCGCTGGTGACCAGCGAGGTTCGCGGCGACACGCCCGACCGGCCGCGGGTCGACCGGCAGCGGGCGATCACCCTCTCGGTGCAGCTCAACCCCGGCTACACGGTGGGCGAGGCGGTCACCTTCTTCCAGAACGAGGTCGCCAAGCAGTCGAACGGCGTGGTCTACAAGTGGGGCGGCACGGCGCGCGACTACCTGGAGGCCTCCGGCTCGGTCGGCCTCGCCTTCGCCGTCGCGCTGCTCCTGGTCTTCCTGGTGCTGGCCGCCCAGTTCGAGAGCTGGATCCACCCCGCGGTCATCATGCTGACCGTTCCGGTGGCGGCCCTCGGGGGCCTGTTCGGCTTGCTGGTGGCCGGATCGACGATCAACACCTACAGCCAGGTGGGCTTGATCATCCTGGTCGGCATCGCCGCCAAGAACGGCATCCTGATCGTCGAGTTCGCCAATCAGCTGCGGGACGAGGGTCTGTCGGTCCGCGAGGCGGTGATCGAAAGCGCCTCCCTGCGTCTGCGCCCGATCATCATGACCTCGATCGCCGCCGCGGCCGGCGCGGTTCCACTGATCATGTGGGGCGGCGCGGGCGGGGAAAGCCGCCGGACGATCGGCGTGACCATCTTCTTCGGGGCGATCTTCGCCACCCTGGTCACCCTGTTCATCGTGCCGGTGTTCTACAACCTGCTGGCCCGCTTCACGAAGTCGCCGATGGCCACGGCGCGTCGCATCGAGGCGTTCGAGGAAGCCGAGAAGACCCGCGTCGCCAACGCCGCCGAATAGGCGGTCGCCACGAAAAAGGCCTTCCCCGTCGCCGGGGAAGGCCAAGAGCGGGACGCACCGCCGCCGAGGCAGGGGATTGCCGGCGCGGAGCGCACCACGCCGACGCTTGGGGAAGGCCGGCGTGGCGGGGGTGTCGACAGATGCAAATCAGGTTCGACAACCAACGATGCGCCGAAGCCAAATACTCGTCAAGGTTGTCTTGCGGCGGACACTCGCCAGGTTTGTCCGGCCGGCTCCTACCGTGGTTTGTATCCCGTCTCGACCATCAGGAAGGCGATGAGGTCCGTGCGGTCCTTGGCGTCCTTCAGGCCGACGAAGCTCATCTTGTTGCCGGGCAGGTAGGTGCGCGGATTGGCCAGCCATTCGTCGAGATGGGGCGCGTCCCAGACGATGCCGGCGTTCTTCAGCACTTCGGAATAGCGGTACTGCGGATTGCGCGCCGCTGGCTGGCCGAAGATGCCGTGCAGGTTCGGTCCGGTCATATTGGCGCCGCCGGGCGTGATCGTGTGGCAGGACCGGCATAGGCCGAACTTCGCCTGGCCGTTCTTCAGATCGGCCGCGTTGTAAGGGGCGGGCAAGGCGGCCAGCAGAGCCTGGCGATCCGCCTCGCTGAGCTCGGGCGCCTTGGCCGGTGCGGTCGCACTGTCGGAGGTCGCGGCCGTTTCGTTTCCGCCGCACCCGGCCAGGGTGACGGCCATGGCCATGGCGGCGGCGATCGAAATCAGGCTGCGCATCTCATACTCCCGTCGGCGAAAACGGCGGCAAGCTAGCGCCTGTCCGGGGCGATGCAAGCTAAGGGGCCCGTCGTCGCGCCCGGTTCACCGCCTCGTCGAGCGCCTGGAGGAAGCGCGAGCGGTCGGATCGGTCGAACGGGCGCGGGCCGCCGGTGATCTCCCCAGTGGAGCGGATGTGCTCCATGATCGCGCGCTGGGCCAGGGCCTGGCCGATGGAGTCCGGCGTAAAGGGTCGCCCGCTGGGGGCGATGGCCGCGCCGCCGGCCTTCAGCACGCGGTCGGCAAGCGGGATGTCGTTGGTGACGACGATGTCGCCCGTCCGGACCTGTTCCGCGATCCAGTCGTCGGCGACGTCGGGGCCGGCGTCGACGATCTGGCGCTCGATCAGCGGGGAGCGCGGAATCTGGATGAAGCTGTTGGAGACGACAAAGGTCTTCAGCTCATAGCGCGCGGCCACCCGGTAGACCTCGTCCTTCACTGGGCAGGCGTCGGCGTCGATGAAGATGCGAAGGCTCATGGGCAGCGGTGGCGGACCAGCCCGCCGGCCATGTCGGTCAGGGTCGCGCCGTCCGACGACAGGCCGAAGTCGTGCCGGGCCTGCCAGCTCCCGCCTTCGCCGGTCAAGGCGAAGGTCGCCACGAGCCGGTCGGGCGCAGGCTGTGCGACGCTTCTGACCGCGCCCGAGCTTTCGTGGAACGTCACCTCGCGCGCGTCCAGCGTCAGGCGTGTCTCGTTGCGGCCCGTCCCGCAGGCGGCGAGGTCGGCATTCCACTCGCCGCGGAAGCGGGCCGGGATCGCCGTCGGATCGCCGACCACCTCGACCGCGACCGCCGCTGGCGCCGCGGGCTCCGGCGCGCCCCGCGAACAGGCGGCGACGATTATCAGGAGAGGAAGGACGCTCAGGCGGCGCATGCGGGATCTCGCCACAGATGGATGGTGCCGGATGCAGGGATCGAACCCGCGACCTTCGGTTTACAAAACCGC
>JAEYTM010000343.1 GCA_023434015.1 Pseudomonadota bacterium
GGCCAGCGGCCGGCGACCCTGATCCAGGCGGCCGCGGCTCCGGCTCCGGCCGCCGCAGCTCCCACGACTGCAGCGCGTCCGCGCGCGGCCGACGGGATCAGCGGCTTCATCTCGAACTCGACGCCCCCCAGCGCCAACAGCGGCCTGACGGTGAAGGGCACGCTGCCCAGCTACCGGCCGGTTACCGACGAGATGCTGCGCAATCCGCCGGACGCCGACTGGCTGATGTACCGCCGCAATTACCAGGGCTGGAGCTACAGCCCCCTGGCGGAGGTCACACCCGAAAACGTCAAGAACCTGGACCTGAAGTGGGTCTGGGCGATGAACGAAGGCGGCGCCAGCCAGGTGACGCCGATCGTCCACGATGGGATCATCTTCCTGTCGAACACCAGCAACACGGTGCAGGCGCTGGACGGCCGCACCGGCGAGCTGATCTGGGAAAACCGTATCGGGCCGGTGTCGACCAGCGCCTACGGCGGCACCCGCAGCCTGGCGCTCTATGAAGACAAGGTCTACGTCGCCACCACCAACGCGCGCCTCTACGCGCTCGACACCCGCACCGGAAAGATTGTCTGGGACGTGGACGTCGGCCCGCCCGGCCAGGGCCACAGCAACACCGGCGGCGTGATGGTCATGCGCGGCAAGGTGGTCGTGGGGCTCACCGGCTGCAGCCGGTTTGGCGGCTCCAACTGCTACATCAGCGCCTACGACGCAAAGACCGGCGAGCGGGCCTGGAAGTTCGACACCACGGCGCGCGAGGGCACGCCGGGCGGCGACACCTGGGGCGACCTGCCGAACGCCTTCCGTGTCGGCGGCGAAACCTGGATTGCCGGCACCTACGATCCCGACCTGAACCTGACCTATTGGGGCGTGGCGCAGGCCAAGCCGTGGCTGCGGGCCAGCCGCAAGTCGAACGGTTCGGCGCTCTACACCTCGGCGACCCTGGCGCTCGACGTCGACACCGGCAAGCTCGCCTGGCACCACTCCCACGCGCCGGGCGAGACGCTCGACCTGGACGAGGTGTTCGAGCGGGTCCTGATCGACCTGGACGGCCGCAAGACCGTGTTCACCGTCGGCAAGCCGGGCATCCTGTGGAAGCTCGACCGCACCAGCGGCAAGTTCATCGACTACAAGGAGACCGTTCTCCAGAACGTCTTCGTTAAGATCGACCCGGAGACCGGCGAGCCGACCTACCGCCCGGACATCGTCAACCAGAAGGTCGACGAATGGATCGCCCACTGCCCCGCCCAGGCTGGCGGCAAGAACTGGCAGGCGATGAGCTACAACCAGCCGGCCGGCCTGCTCGTCATGCCGCTCAGCCAGACCTGCGGCGAGACCAAGGGGCGCGAGCTTGAGATGGTCGCCGGCCAGGGTGGCGTTGCGGCCACCATGCGGGCCTACGAGATGCCCGGCAGCGACGGCAACCTGGGCAAGTTGGCAGCCTTCGACCCCCGCACGATGGAGGAGATCTGGTCCGTCCAGCAGCGCGCGCCCTTCCTCACCGCGGTCCTGTCCACCGCTGGCGGCGTGGCCTTCGTCGGCGACTTCGACCGCCGCTTCCAGGCGGTGGACGTGAAGACGGGCAAGAAGCTCTGGGAGACCCGCCTCGGCACCACGGTGCAGGGGTATCCGGTCACCTACTCGATCGACGGCAAGCAGTATGTGGCGGTGACCACTGGCCTGGGTGGCGGCAGCCCCCAGAACTTCCCGATCACCATGCTGACGGAGGTCAACCGTCCCAACAACGGGCACGCGCTCTACGTGTTCGCCCTGCCTGACGAGGAATAGCCGAGATGGATATCCGCAAGAGGGACCTGCTGACGGCGGGCCTGGGCATCGGCGTGGGCCTCGGCGTCGGCGCCGGCGTGGCGGGCCTCCGTCAGGGCAAGACCGCCCCGGCGATCGTTCCGGCCGCACCGCCGGCGGCGGGCGTGCCGCAGCGGCGCGTGCGCACCACCTCGCTGTACAAGTCGCCCGAGGGCTTCCCCAACGGCCTGGCGGCTTCGCCGGAAGGGCTCTGGATCGGCGAGCAGAAGGGACCGGACGCCACCGACAAGTCGGAGAAGGCGATGCTCGTCGATTGGGAGACCGGCAAGCTGCTGCGCACCGTGGTGACGGAGTCGCGCAACACCAGCGGCATGGCCTACGGCGGCGGCTACATCTGGATGGGCGCCAATGCGGACCCCCAGGGTTTCTTCCAGACGGACATGGACTCGCGGACCATCAGCCACCGGCAGATCCCGCTGGGCCAGGCGGACAACGGCAGCGGCACCCACGGCGCCCTTTATCACGAAGGCAAAATCTGGATCGTCGCCAACCGCCTGCGCGGCATCCTGCGGGTTGACGCCGAGAGCTGGCAGCCCGAGTTCATGATCTCGTTCCCCTACGCCCGTTGGCATGACGTCGCCTGGGACAATGGCGCGATCTGGATGGTCACGGGCACCTCCAACGTGATTCCGGAGAACCAGGCGGGACTGGCCAAGTACGACGCCGCGACGGGCCGGCTGCTGGAGACGGCGCTGTTCGAGCCCGGCAGCTGCGATCCGCACGGCCTCGAGATGCACAATGGCGTGCTGTACACCTGCGACGCCGGCATCGCGCCCGGGTTCATCGATTCCGGCAGCCCGACCAGCCGCGACATCTGCCGGATCGAATTCGTGACCTGAGGCGGCGCGACCTTCGGCCTTTCCGTCAGTTTTCTGGAGTGCGTACCTTGGCGGATCAAACCCGCGAGACACCTTCGCCGCGCGTATCGGTGGCCATCATAGGTTCGGGGAACATCGGGACGGACCTGATGATCAAGGTGCTTCGGACCTCGAAGGTGCTGCGGATGGCGGCGTTCGTGGGGATCGACCCTGCGTCGGATGGT
>JAEYTM010000017.1 GCA_023434015.1 Pseudomonadota bacterium
CGGAAGGGATGCGCGTCCGGACCCCCCTCCGTCTAGAAGGCCGCGCGCAAGCCCAGGACGAAGTTCCGGCCCCGCAGCGGGGCGACATGGCCGATGAAGGCGGCGTGGTTCAGGGCCAGTTCGTCGAGGAGGTTGGTCCCCCGGACGAAGACCTGCGCCTCGGCGCCGCCGAGCGAGATGTCGTAGGCGACCGTGGCGTTGACCATGTCGTAGCCGGGCGTCGGGGCCTCGAAGGCGGCGATCTCGTCCTGCTCGAACACGCGGTAGTACTCCGCGTTGGCCGACCACCGGCCGTGCGCGAGGTCGCTGCGCACCCCGAGGCGGGCCGCCGGGATGCGCGGCAGGTCGCCGCCGCCGTCCTTCAGCTTCGCCCGCACATAGTCGCCGAACACCGTGGCGGAGACGACCGGGGTGAACTGATGGCGCAACTCGCCCTCGGCCCCGGTGAAGGTCGCGTCGCCCTGGGCGTAGCGGATCAGCCGGAAGTCCTCGAACCGGTCCAGGGTGCTGGCGTAGATGTAGCCGTCGTAGCCGTAGCGGTAGACGCTGCCCGACAAGGTGGTCGGGCCCTCGGTCTTCCTGAGGGTGAATTCGACGGCCTTGGCCGTCTCGACGTCGAGGGCGGCGTCGCCGACCTCGAAGGTGTTGGTCGCCAGGTGGACGCCGCGGGCGTAGAGTTCCTGGGCGGTCGGCGCGCGCTGGGAGCGGGACAGGGACAGGGCGGCCGAATAGCCGGGTGTGAAGTTCCAGATCGCGGCGGCGGAGACCGAGAACGGCCTGTGATCGGCGTCCGGCCGGCCGGCGGCGCGGGCGTCCTGCCATTCCTGGCGGGCGGCGGCCTCGAAGCGCCAGGCGCCGGCCTGGTATTCCTCCAGCAGGAAGATCGCCGTGCTTTCCGTGCGGCTTTCCGGGATGAAGGACTCTACGCCAACCGCCGCGAAGTCGCCGCGGGAGACCTGGGCGCCGACCACGCCGCGGACGCCGCCTATGGCGGCGTGCTGCACCTCGACCCGGGCGTCATAGCCCTCGTTGTTGAAGGTGGTCCCGACCACGCCTTCGTCGATCTCATCGTGGGCGTAGTCGGTGTAGCCGCCGCGGAAGCGGATGCGCTCGACGCCGGCGACGGGATCGAGCACCTCGCCGCGCAGGTCGAAACGCCGGCTCACCATGTCGACCGTCGGGACGCCCTCGTGCTCGTGGCCATGGTCGTGGTCATGGTCGTCCTCACCATGGTCGTGGCCGCCGCAGTGCAGGCTCGAGCCGTGCGGGTGACAGCTTTCGTATTCATGGTTGTGGCCCGGCAGGCCGTACTGGCTGTGCTGCTCGGAATAGGCCGCGCCGAGGTAGCCGCGCGACCCCACCCAGGAGAGGCCGAGGGCGGCGCTCTGGCTGCGGCTGAATGAGCCCCGCAGGCGGTCGTCTTCCCAGTCCGGGACCCGGTAGTCCGAGGCGCGACGGCCGGCGGCCTCCACATGGACCGCGAAGGCGCCGGCGCCGGCGGTGAGGCTGACGACGCCCGCGCCCTCATCGTCGCCGGAGCCGCCGCGCACCTCGAACAGCCCCTCGCCGCCCCCGGCCGGAACCGCGGTGGGCACCTTGCGATCGATCACATTGACCGCGCCGCCGATGGCGCCGCCGCCATACAGCAGGGCGCTCGGCCCGCGCAGGATCTCGATGCGCTCCAGCAGCAGCGGCTCGGCGGTCACGGCGTGGTCCGGCGAGACTTCTGAGGCGTCCATCAGGGCCGCGCCGTCGCTCAGCACCTTCACCCGCGGCGCGGTCTGGCCGCGGATGACGGGCCGGCTGGCGCCGCCGCCGAAGGTGTCGGAATTGACCCCGGGAATGCCGTTCAGGGTGTCGCCCAGCGTGGCTTGCCGCCGGTGCGCCAGCTCGGCGCCGGCCAGCACGGCGACGCTCGACGCCACCTCCTGCCGCGCCCGCCCGAGCGGCAGGGCGGTGACGACAAGTTCGCCGACCTGCGTCGCCCGCACGGGCGGAGCCCCCTCCTGCGCCCCGGCCGCCCCCGCCATCAGCGACATGCCCGCCGCCGCCAAAAGCCCTGTCTTCATCTGCATCGTGCGCCGCCCCTTGTTGCGTTGAAGCGGCACCGATATGTTATGTTATAACATTACGCAAGTGGGGCTCAGGCCCGCTAGGGCGAGCTGCGGCGCGCGGTCCGCGACGTCAGCGACAAGGTGCTGATCCGGCAGCTCAAGGAGCTGGAAGCCGACGGCCTGGTGAAGCGCACCGACGACAAGGGGGCGCGCCGCGGGTGGACTACGCCCCGCCGCTGGGCCGCAGCCTGGCGCAGGCCCTGGTCCCGCTGTGCACCTGGGGCACGGAGAACATGGCCGAGGTGAGCCGGGTGTTCGCCGCCCGCGAAGCCCGGGGCTGATCCGTCCAGGCTGCCGGGACCCGGCTCAGTCGCCGGCGCGCAGGGCGAAGGGGACCGCGTCCGGGCCGATGGCGTTGTCGATGGCAGCGATCTCCCGGCGGGCGGCCTCGCCGAGTCCGCCGCCCTGAACCTCCGCGCGCGACAGGTAGCGCGGCACCGCGCGGCGCAGGAAGTCATCCAGCGCCGCCTCGCCTTCCGGCGCCTCCGGATAGACCTCGCGGACCTCCTGCGCCGTGCGGCCGAGGTAGCGGAAGGCGACCTTGGAGGCGCACGGGTAGCTGCGGGAATCGTTCCCCCCGCCCGACAGGCAGCCGATCACCCCGCGCAGCGACGGCGGCGTCCGGTCCGGGCAGTTGGTGATGTAGAAGATCACCTCATTGAAGATGCGCTCCTTCTCCAGCACGAAGTAGAGGTGCTGGACCACGGGGAAGACGACGCCGCTGTACTGGAACCGGCCGTCGAAGATCCGGCACTGGACGTAGTTGTCGACGTCCAGTTCGCCCATCACGCACAGGTCGCGGCTGACCGCCGGTTCGCGGGTCTCGGACACCGACCAGTAGACGCACTCCCAGTAGCCGGCGACGAGGCTCTGCAGCCGGTGCATCTGCAGCCGGTCGGCGGTGCGCGAGGTCAGGTCGAGGCCGGGGGCGGCGGCGCCCAGGGCGCGGGCGGTCTCGACGCGCGACAGGCCAAGCTCCGAGGCCAGCTCCCGCGCCGACAGGCCGAAGTCGATCTCCAGCCCCAGCAGGCCGGCGATGGCGCGCCGATGCAGGTCGCTGAGCGGCCGGGTGCCGGCCATCAGCCGGCGGACGTAGTCGAGCTCGGTGTTGATGGCGACGAGGAAGGCGGCCTCGAAATCCTCATAGGAGCTGAAGGCCGTGCGGTTGGCCCGGATAGCCAGCCTCACCAGCCCCGACGGCGCCGACCTGAGCATGCGCTTCCCCGCATCCGACGAGTCCGAGCTCGGACCGAACTTTGCCGTGGCCGGACGGCTAAGCCTATCAGAAGTTGTTTTTGCGATCTTCGCAACCTCGGGAGAGCGTCATGAACTTCGTGCCTCAACAACTCACGGTTTCCGCCGACGCCGTCGACACCGTCGCCATGCAGGTCGAGCAGGCGCTGGCGCGCATCCGCACCCACCGCTTCATCGCCGACGCCCACAACGGGCGGCTGTCGCAGGACCAGGCGACCCGCTGGGTGATGTGCGCCGGCCGCGAGAGCCGCAGCTTCCCGCAGATCCTCAAGGGCATGATCGAGCGCACGCCGGCCGGGCCGATGCGCACGGTGCTGGAGGAGAACCTCCACGACGAGCTGGGCGGTGGCAATCCGGAGCACGCCCACTTCCGGCACTATGTCGCCCTGCTGGCCCAGCTCGGCATCGAGCCCTCGGCGTTCAAGGCCTATCAGGAGGGGCCGGGCATCCGCTTCGCCCTGGACCTGGCGAAGGTCATGGCACGCACCCGCCGGACGGCGGCGGCGCTCGGCTACATGCTGGTCAACGAGGGTATGACGCAGATCACCTACGCGGCGGCCCAGGCGGCGCTGTGCCGGCACTACGACCTGCCGGACCTGACCTTCTTCAAGCTGCACGTCGAGATCGACGAGGAGCATGTCGCCCTGCTCTACGAGGGCCTGGCGACGGTGCCGGGCCTGGTGGTGCGCGACGTGATCTATGGCGTCGAACTGGGCGAGCGCGGCATGGCGGTGCTGCTGGACGAGGCCTGGGGCCTGTTCGACTGACGGCGCGCATGACCTTCGACGCCGAGACGCGTTAGGGGTGAGCAGCGGCCCCTTCCGGTCCGCCGGATGAGGGTGAGCGTCGATGACTGCGGCTGTCCTGGGGCCGATGCTGCTGGTGCTGTTCGCCGGGGCGCTGATCGCCCTGCAGGCGCCGACCAATGTGATGCTGGCGCGGGCCGGCGGCTCGCCGGTGCTGGCGGCGCTGATCTCGTTCGCGGTCGGTACGGCGGCGCTGCTGGCCGTCTGGCTGGCCGGCGCGGCGCGGTCCGGCGCAACACCGGGCGGAGGCGCCTTCGCCGCCCTGCCCTGGTACGCCTGGCTGGGCGGGCTCTATGGCGCAGTCTATGTGGCCGCCGCCGCCTTCGCCGCGCCGCGGATCGGCCTGGCCTCGCTGATCACCATCGGCGTCGCCGGTCAGGTGATCATGGCGCTGTGGCTGGACCACATCGGCGCCCTGGGCCTGCCGCAGAACGCGATCACCCCGGCCCGGGTGGCCGGGGCCGTCCTGGTGGTCGCCGGCGTGATGCTGGTGCGCCGGGGCTGAAACCGGCCCGACCTGAAAACGGCCGGGTCATCGTGGGATGACCCGGCCGTCGTCTGGTTGGCGTCTGCCTTGCGGGTTTTCGGCGGCGGGCAGTCGGTAGCAGATCAGCTCGCCGCCCTCGTGGCCGGCGCTGGCCACGACGATGTGCTGCTGGCCGCCGGCCATGTAGGTCATCGGCGAGCCGGTCTGGGCCTGGTCCATGTAGACCGCCCCGACTTCCTGGCCGGTCCGCTTGTCATAGGCCCGCAGACGGGCGGCCTTGCGGCCCTGGTCGTCGGTGAACAGGCCCGCGTCGCCGCAGATCACCAGGCTCTTGGTGGTCAGCACCCCGAGGATGCCGGCCTGGCCGGTGCGCGGGATGTCGATGCCCTTCAGCAGCGGGTTGTTCTTGATGTAGTCCGGCGTCTCGCCGTGCACCGCCTGCCAGAGCCTGGTTCCCTGGTTGAGGTCGATGGCGGTGATCCGGCCGTAGGGCGGCTTGAGGATCGACATGCCGTTGATGGTCAGCATGCCGCGCTCGATCGGGTCGTTCAGCCCGTCCTTGTAGCCTTCCGGCACCGGACCGCCGAGGCCCGAGCGGCCGTTCGGATGGGCCGAGCCGCCGAAGGCGCCGCCCATGTTGTCGTTGGTCCCCCGCCCGGTGGTCCCGGCCCCCTGGATGCGGCCGTTGGCCGCCAGGATGTTGCCGTAAACCTGCGGCGTCGACTTGGAGTAGATGTAGAAGATGCCGGTCTCCGGGTCGGCCGAGCCGCCGCCCCAGTTGGCCCCGCCCTGGTTCTCCGGCGTCAGCAGGGTGCCCCAGTTGCTGTCGGTGACCATGGTCGGCGGGGTGTAGAGCCCGCCGGTCCGGTACTTGCTCATGATCGCCACGGCCCGGGCCTTGATCTCCGGCGTCCAGTCGATCAGGTCGTCCTCCGAGAAGCCCTGGCGGTCGAACGGCGGCGGCTTGGTCGGAACCGGCTGGGTCGGAGCGTACCATTCGCCCGGCACGTCGCCCTTCGGCACCTTGACCTCGCGGATCGGCCAGACCGGCTTGCCGGTCTCGCGGTCGAACACGAACAGGAAGGCCTGTTTGGTCGGCAGGGCCACCGCCTTGACCACCTTCGAGCCCTGGCGGATGTCCAGCAGCACCGGGGCGCAGGCGATGTCGCGGTCCCACAGCCCATGGTGCTCGGTCTGATAGTGCCAGCGCCGCTCGCCGGTCTCGCAGTCCAGCGCCACCAGGGTCTCGGTGAACAGGGCGTTGCCCTTGCGGGTGATGCCCAGCCAGTCGGCCTGCGGCAGCTCCACCCCGGCGTAGACCAGGCCCAGCTCGGCGTCGGCCGACATCGGGGCCCAGACCCCGGTGTTGGTGGCGCTCTCCGCCTGGCCCGGCTCCAGCCAGGTGTCATAGCCGAACTGGCCCTTCTTCGGCACCGTGTGGAAGATCCACTTGCGCTTGCCGGTGCGCACGTCGAAGCCGCGCAGGTGGCCCGGGCCGGTGTTGGCCGAGGCCGCCCCGACCACCACCGTCTCGCGCACGATCAGCGGCGGGGCGTGCAGCCCGACCACCGGCGCCGTCGGATGGATCTCCTGATCCCAGTCCTTGCGCAGATCGACCTCGCCGTTGTCGCCGAAGGTGGCGTCCGGCTTGCCGGTCTTGGCGTCGACCGAGACCAGCTGATAGCTGCGGGTGACATAGAGGATCCGCTCGACCGAGCCGTCGGTCCAGTAGCTGACCCCCCAGCCGCTGCCCGGCCGCGCCCCGCGGCGCTCGCCCTCGTCATGGCGGTAGATCCACAGGATCTGGCCCGTCGCCGCGTCCAGGCTGACCAGGTAACGGTCCATGCCCAGGGTCGTGTACAGCCGCCCGTTGACCACCAGCGGCGTGGCGTTGGCGCTGAAATAGGCGTCGCGGCGCGGGCCCAGGTTGTCGGCCTTGAACCGCCAGGCCACCTCGAGCTGGTTGAAGTTGGCGGCGTTGATCTGATCCAGCGGCGCATAGCGCGTCGAACTGAGATCGGCGGCCATGTGCAGCCAGTTGCTGTTGGCCCCGGCCGGAGCCGGCGCCGCCCCCGAAGCCGCCGACTGGGCCAGCGCCCCGCTCGCCGCACCAACGAGAACAAGCGCCGAGGACGAGGCCAACACGCCCCTACGAGTGACTGCAGACATTCGCTTCCCCAAGTCGTGGCCAAAACCTCTACGGGCCGGCCTGATTCTGATTTCCGGCCCGCCCCCGCGGACGACCGGGCCGCAGTCATAGCCCGGCCGCCAGCAAATCCACCAGCGCAACTTGTGTACAAATTTTTCGCAACAGGCCCGGCGGGCGGGCCCGGGCCGCTACTCGGCGGGGTAGGTCGCCGCCAGATAGTCGACGATCTCGGTGAGTTGGGTTTCCGACGCGGTCAGGCCGAAGCCGACCATCCGGTCGATCACCGCTTCCCAACCCTGGCGGTTGTTGCGCAGGGCGGTGGCAAGGCCCGGCTCGTGGCAGCCGCTGCACACCGACTCGAACGTCCGCTTGCCGCGCGCCAGATCGGCGCCCGCGGCCGGCTGAGCGGCGGCCGGCGGCGTGCTCGGCTGCGCCGGTGCGGCGGCGGCCTGGACCGCGTGGGCCGGAGCGGTGACGGCCGCAGAGCCCAGCACCAGGGCGGCGGCGAGGGAGAGGGCCGTTGGAATGTGATGCTTAACGAGCAAGTTGGTCTCCGCTTGAGGGTCTGTCGCCTGAGTGGCGGGTCCAATGTTTTCGGCCCGGAAGCCAGTCTCCAGAAGACACCCCTGGACATGAACGCCCGCTGTATAGGCCTCACGCCGGTCAAAAACCAAGGGTGTCGCACCGTGTTTCCCGGCGCCAGGCGGCCCGGCGCCCTTCACGGCCCTGACGCAAACCCAGTCTAGGAGGTTCCGTCGAGAGAGGGAGAGACGATGCAGGACTGGATCGAGGTTCGCCCCCTGGCGGTCGGCTGGTTCGTGGAGGCTCGCAGCTTCGCTAACGGCCTTACGTTTCGCAGCGGGGCTGCGGCCGAACAGGCGGCCCGGCGGCTGGCCGAGGACTATGCCCGGGCCGGCCGGTCGACCGCCGTGCGCATCTATCTACGCGACGGCAGCCTCGCCGGCCGCATCCTCTACGCCGCGGCCGATGACGCCCTGGCCATCGCCGGCTGACGCCTTTCCGGAACGCTCCGAAAGAGAACATCTTGCGAACAGGGAACAAACCGGGTACGCATGACTCTCTGGCGCGTCCGGCGCTTCAGGCGGAATCGTGGGATAGAGGGGTTCGGAAATGGCTCAGTCAGCGTTGAGGCTCGTGGCAAAAGAAGACGGCGATAAGCAGCGCGCGCTCGAGGCGGCGCTCTCCCAGATCGATCGGGCCTTCGGCAAGGGCTCGGTGATGAAGCTTGGCGCGAAGGGCAAGGTGGTGGAGATCGAGTCGGTTTCGACCGGATCGCTCGGCCTCGACATGGCGCTGGGCATCGGCGGCCTGCCGAAAGGCCGGATCGTCGAGATCTATGGGCCGGAAAGCTCCGGCAAGACCACGCTCGCCCTGCACGTGGTGGCCGAGGTTCAGAAGGCTGGCGGCACCGCCGCCTTCGTCGACGCCGAACACGCGCTCGACCCCTCCTACGCCCACAAGCTGGGCGTCAACCTGGACGACCTGCTGGTCTCCCAGCCCGACACCGGCGAGCAGGCGCTGGAGATCACCGACACCCTGGTCCGTTCGGGGGCCGTCGACGTGGTGGTCATCGACTCGGTCGCCGCCCTGACCCCGCGCGCCGAGATCGAAGGCGAGATGGGCGACAGCCTGCCGGGCCTGCAGGCCCGCCTGATGAGCCAGGCGCTGCGCAAGCTCACCGCTTCGATCTCCAAGACCCAGACCCTGGTCATCTTCATCAACCAGATCCGCATGAAGATCGGGGTGATGTACGGCTCGCCCGAGACCACCACCGGCGGCAATGCCCTGAAGTTCTACGCCTCGGTGCGCCTCGACATCCGCCGCACCGGCTCGGTGAAGCTGCGCGACGAGATCGTCGGCAACAATGTCCGGGTGAAGGTGGTCAAGAACAAGGTCGCCCCGCCGTTCCGCGAGGTCGAGTTCGACATCATGTACGGCCAGGGCATCTCCAAGCTCGGCGAGATCATCGACCTGGGCGTCAAGGCCGGGGCCATCGAGAAGTCGGGGTCCTGGTTCTCCTACGGCAGCCAGCGGATTGGCCAGGGCCGCGACAATGTGCGCGAGTTCCTGCGGGCCAATCCCGACATGGCGGCCGAGATCGAGAAGGCCGTCCGCGGCGCCAAGGCGACCATCGAGGAGGAGCTGCTCGTCGGCCCCTCCGACGACGCCGAGGAATAGCCGTCTACGGGATGTTCTGACGAGGCGTTCGCGTCCGAGAGCGGCCCACCCCGCCAACCGGACCGTCCTCGCCCCAACCCCGCGCGGCGCTTCCGTTCAGAGCTGGGACGTCCGGGTCGCACCCGGGCGTCCCTTTTCCTTTGGCGGGGGCGGCCAAGTTTCGTAAACGGACGCCCGTCCCCAGATACTGGGATGCGGGACCTCCCGCGTCCTGAGCGAGTGCGAACTTCCATGGCGAGCCTGAACGAGATCCGCAGCCACTTCCTGGATTACTTCCAGCGCAAGGACCACGCCGTGGTCCCGTCGGCTCCGCTCGTGCCCCAGAACGATCCCACCCTGCTGTTCGTCAACGCGGGCATGGTGCCGTTCAAGAACTATTTCACCGGCGCCGAGGCCTCGCCCTGGCCGCGCGCCGCCTCGTCGCAGAAGTCCGTGCGGGCCGGCGGCAAGCACAACGACCTCGACAACGTCGGCTACACCGCCCGTCACCACACCTTCTTCGAGATGCTGGGGAACTTCTCCTTCGGCGACTATTTCAAGGAAGCGGCCATCGCCCACGCCTGGGAGCTCCTGACCAAGGAGTTCGCCCTGCCAGTCGATAAGCTGCTGGTCACCGTCTACGCGGACGACAAGGAGGCGCCGGTCCTCTGGCGAAAGATCTCCGGCCTGTCCGACGATCGGATCATCCGCATCGCCACGTCGGACAACTTCTGGTCCATGGGCGACACCGGCCCTTGCGGGCCGTGCTCGGAGATCTTCTACGACCATGGCGCCCACATCCCCGGCGGCCCGCCCGGCAGCCCGGACGAGGACGGCGACCGGTTCGTGGAGATCTGGAACCTGGTCTTCATGCAGTACGAGCAGTTCGCCGATGGCCGGCGGACCGAGCTGCCGAAGCCCTCGATCGACACCGGCATGGGCCTGGAACGCGTCGCCGCGGTCCTCCAGGGCGTGCACGACAACTATGACGTGGACCTGTTCCGCGCCCTGATCGCCAGCTCCGACGCCCTGGTGGGCGGCGCCGACGATCCGGCCTCGAAGCCCTCGCACCGGGTGATCGCCGACCACCTGCGCTCGTCGAGTTTCCTGATCGCCGACGGTGTGATGCCGTCGAACGAAGGGCGCGGCTATGTGCTGCGCCGGATCATGCGCCGGGCCATGCGTCACGCCCACCTGCTGGGGGCCCAGGACCCGCTGATGTACCGCCTGGTTCCCACCCTGGTGGAGCAGATGGGCGAGGCCTATCCGGAGCTGAAGCGCGCCGAGCCGGCCATCGTCGACACCCTGCGGCAGGAAGAGGAGCGGTTCCGCCGGACGCTCGGCCGCGGCATGTCCCTGCTGGAGGAAGCGACGGCCGGCCTGAACCAGGGCGACGTCCTGTCCGGTGAGACCGCCTTCAAGCTCTACGACACCTACGGCTTCCCCCTCGACCTGACCCAGGACGCGGTGCGCGCCATGGGCCTTTCGGTCGACCTCGCGGGCTTCGACGCGGCCATGGCCCGCCAGCGCGAGCAGGCGCGCGAGGCCTGGACCGGTTCCGGCCAGGTGGCCGCGGCCGGCGAGTGGTTCTCGATCCGCGAGCGCCTCGGCCCGACCGACTTCATCGGCTACGAAACCGTCGAGGCGACCGCCGAGGCGCTGGTGCTGGTTGAGGACGGCCAGGAGGTCGACAGCGCCCCGGCCGGGCGCAAGGTGCAGGCCCTGTTCGACCGCACCCCGTTCTACGCCGAAAGCGGCGGCCAGGCCGGCGACAAGGGCGAGGTGGAATGGGACGGTGGCCGCGCCCGCGTGCTCGACGTCCAGAAGCAGGCCGGCGATCTGCACGTCCATATCCTGGAGATCGCCGAAGGCGCCCTGACCCCCGGCGCGCGCGTGCGCCTGGCGGTGCACGCCGACCAGCGGACCACCACCCGCGCCAACCACTCCGCCACCCACCTGCTGCACGCCGCTCTGCGCAACGTGCTGGGCCATCATGTCACCCAGAAGGGCCAGATGGTGGACGGCGAGCGTATCCGCTTCGACTTCAGCCACGGCCAGCCGGTCTCGCCCGACGAGATCGACCGCATCGAGGCCGAGGTGAACGCCATCGTCCGCCAGAACCTGCCGGCCGAAACCAAGCAGATGGCCGCTCAGGAGGCGATCGAGGCCGGCGCCATGGCCCTGTTCGGAGAGAAGTACGGCGACAGCGTCCGCGTGCTGACGCTCGGCCGCGCCCTGGAAGGCGATGGTCCCTATTCCGTCGAACTGTGCGGCGGCACCCATGTCGCCCGCACCGGCGACATCGCCCTGTTCAAGATCGTCTCGGAGCAGGGCGTGGCGGCGGGCGTGCGCCGTATCGAGGCCCTGACCGGCGAGGCGGCCCGCCGCTGGCTGCTTGAACAGGCCCAGGTGGCCAAGTCCCTGGCGGACCAGTTCAAGGTGCCGGTGACCGAGGTCGGCGCCCGGGTCGAGGCCCTGGAAGCCCAGCGCCGCAAGCTTGAGAAGGAACTGGCCGAGGCCAAGCGCCAACTCGCCATGGGCGGCTCCGGCGGGGCGGCCCCGGCCGGGCCCGAGGACATCGGCGGGGTGCAGGTCATGGCCCGGGTGATGGACGGCGTCGGCGGCAAGGACCTGCGGCCGATCGCCGAGGAGTTCAAGAAGCAGCTGCCCGACGGCGTCATCGCCCTGGTCGGCTCGGCCGACGGCAAGGCGGCGGTCACCGTGGCGGTCACCGGGGCGGCGCAGGGTCGCTTCAACGCCGTCGAACTCGCCAAGGCGGCCGTGGTCGCCATGGGCGGCCAGGGGGCCGGCGGGCGTCCGGACTTCGCCCAGGGCGGCGCTCCGGACGGCGCCAAGGCCGCCGAAGGCCTCCAGGCGATCAAGGACGCGCTGGCCGGCTGACCCCTGCCGGCGATTGGGCCTGGGCGGCGCCTTCGGGCCTCGCCTGGGGGCGCGGTCTCGCGCGCAC
>JAEYTM010000037.1 GCA_023434015.1 Pseudomonadota bacterium
CCGTCGGCGCTACCGGCACGGGCGTGAGGGCGAGCGGCGCAGGCTCGGAAGCGCTGGGCGCCATCGCGGATGGCGCGGTCGTGGCCGGGTTCGTTGCGCCCACGGTGGCCGCATAGGGCAGGGGCGCGGCCGGCAAGGAGGCGCTGGCGTCGATGCCGGCGTCCGCAGCGCTGGGCGCGGCCGCTGGGCGGGGGCGAGGCGCCGTCGTCCGGGCGACCTGGGCCGGCGGCGTCAGGGCTTCCGCCTCGGTCACCGGAGTGGGAGCCAGGGCTTCGCCGGTCGCCGTCGGCTGTACGGCCGAAGAGGCGGTGTTCGCCGCGAGCGTCGTGGTGTTGGCGGTGTCCAGCGCCGACGGGCTGGTCTCGGTCATGCCGGGCGTCAGGGTGGCGACGCCGCTGTCGCTGGACTGGCTGCCATACCAGCCGGCCACAGCCAGGCCGCCGATCACCACCACGCCGGCGGCGATCGCCAGGGGGGCCGCGGAACCGCGTTTGCGCGCGGAGCCGGTCCGCGACCGAGGGGGCGCGTCCTGTGCCGAAGCGGCGGCGTAGGGCGCCTCGCCGTAGACCATCTGGGCCGGTCGTTCGCGGGCCTGTGCGTCCGAGGCGGCGGGGTCGAAGGTACGCGGTTCGGTGGCGGACGACGTCTCGATGCGGGTGCGGCTCAGGCCGCGACGCTTGCGGGCGCCGCGGTCCCACACTGGAACCGCCACGAACATTGCGCCGTCGTTCTCTTCCGAGATGGAGCTTGTGGGGCGTCCGTCAGTGTAATTCATGGACATTGTTCAGTCCCTCCTGGACAGTCGTGGAGGTCAGAACGACCGCCGCGCCAGCGGGGTTCCGAGGTGTGGCGCCGCAGCGTGGTTGCATCCGGGCCCAAGGATCCCGTCGACGATTGATCCGTAACATCGTCGGACTTGGGCATTATGCGCGATTACAAGGTGTTGATCGGAGGAATACACGTGATTTCTGCGGCAGGCGGGCGGAATTCTGGCGAGCCACGCCCCGGAATGACCTTATTTGCGCCTGGCGTCCGGCGCCTGTCGCAGCTGTGACCGGCACCGGCGGCCGTCCGGCTTGACCCGCCCGCCCACGCCCCGCCAACTTGCCGCCAATTCGTTGGAGGAACCGGATGCCCCTTAAGGCCAGGCTGCAGCGTGAGTGGCGTTTTCTGCGCGGTCTGAGTCGGACCCTGAAGCGGGTCAAATCGATCTCCGCCGACAGCCCCAACCTGATCTGCGACGACCTGCAGGCGGCGGTGGAGAAGTGGCGCGAGCGGCCGGCCATGACCTTCGAAGGCCGCACGGTCACCTATGGCGAACTGGACGGGATGGCCAATCGCTATGCCCACTGGGGCAAAGGGCTGAACCTGCGGCGCGGGCAGGTCGTGGCCCTGTTCATGCCCAACCGGCTGGAATATTTCGCCATCTGGTACGGTCTGTCCAAGATCGGAGTGGTCACCGCCCTGATCAACAACCAGCTTTCCGGCCTGCCGCTGGCCCATTGCCTGACCATCTCCGGGGCGGCGCATATCATCGTCGATGCGGAGACCTCGCCGGTTTTCGAGACCGCGAAGCCGCTGCTGGAGAAGACGCCGCGGCAGTGGGTTCTGGGCCCGGCCCACGGCGACCAGCGGGATTTGGTCCAGGCGCTGAAGAGCTGCAGCCAGTTGCCGCCGGACCGCGGGGTCCGCGAGGATATGCGGGCGCGGGACACCGCGCTCCTCATCTTCACATCCGGAACGACCGGCCTGCCGAAGGCAGCGCGGATCACCCACGTCAGGGCGCAACTCTACATGCGCGGTTTCGCCGGCTCCACCGGCGCCAGGCCGACGGACCGCATCTATGTCGCCCTGCCGCTCTATCACGCGACGGGCGGCCTCTGCGCCCTGGGCGCGGCCCTGCTGAACGGCGGGTCGGTGTTCCTGCGCCGGCGGTTCTCGGCCAGCCACTTCTGGCCGGAAGTCGCGGCCGAGGGCTGCACCATGTTCGTCTATATAGGCGAACTGTGCCGCTATCTGGTCAACCATGAGCCGACGCCGGAGGAGACGCGCCACAAGGTGCGTCTGGCGTTCGGAAACGGCCTGCGGCCCGACATCTGGGCGACGATGAAGCAGCGGTTCCGTATCGGTGAGATTCTGGAGTTCTACGGCTCCACCGAAGGCAACGTCTCGCTGTTCAACTTCGACGGACGCGAAGGCGCCGTTGGTCGGGTGCCGAAATACCTGCGCAAGCGGTTCAACGTGCGGGTGATCCAGTTCGACGTGGAGAGCGAGACGCCGATGCGCGGCCCGGGGGGCTTCTGCATCGAGTGCGGCCCCGGACAGGTCGGCGAGTGCATCGGCCGCATCGGGGGCGATGCGCGGGGCGAATTCGCCGGCTATGTCGACAAGGCGGCGTCGGAGAAGAAGGTTCTGCGCAATGTCTTCGAGAAGGGCGACGCCTGGTTCGCCACCGGCGACCTGATGCGCACCGACGCGGACGGTTATCTCTATTTCGTCGACCGGATCGGCGACACCTTCCGCTGGAAGGGCGAGAACGTCTCGACCAACGAGGTCGCCGAGCGGCTGCAGGCGGCGGCTGGCGTGCGGGAAGCCAACGTCTACGGCGTCGCGGTCGAAGGGGCCGAGGGGCGCGCTGGCATGGCGGGGCTGGTGGTCGACGCCGATTTCGACATCGCGGCCTTCGGCGAGCACGTCGCCCGCGAACTGCCGCCCTACGCCCAGCCGCTGTTCGTGCGCATTCTGCCGGCGATCGAGACGACGGGCACTTTCAAGGTCCGCAAGGTGGACCTGGTGGCGGACGGCTACGATCCGGCCAGGATCAAGGGCCCGCTTTACTTTCAGGACCCCAAGCGGGGCTATGTGAAGTTGACCCGGGCCGTCTTCGACAAGATCGGCGCCGGCGCGATCAAGGTCTAGCGGTCGCGCAAAGACAGGGTCACGCGACAGCGCAGCCCGGGCCGCGACAAAAAACGCGTGGACCCGGCCCTGTTCCGCGCGGCAGGCCTGCCAGCCGACGCGAACCGGCCTATATCTGACCCATGCTCGACACCCCGCCCGCGCCGCTGAAAGGCGCGGCCCTCATCAAGGACGAGGTCAAGCGCCTGCCGGACAGACCGGGGGTCTACCGGATGATGGGCGAGGATGGCGAAGTCCTCTACGTCGGGAAGGCCAGGTCGCTGAAGAAGCGCGTCCTGCAGTACGCCCAGGGGCGTTTCCACACCCAGCGCATCGCCTTGATGGTCGACCTGACGCGGTCGATGGAGTTCGTCACCACCCGCACCGAGACCGACGCGCTGCTGCTCGAGATCAACCTGATCAAGCAGCTCAAGCCGCGGTTCAACGTCCTGCTGCGCGACGACAAGAGCTTCCCCGAGATCGTCATCCGCCGCGACCACGAGGCGCCGCAGCTGCGCAAGCACCGCGGCGCCCACACCATCCAGGGCGACTATTTCGGGCCGTTCGCCTCCGCCTGGGCGGTGAACCGCACGCTGAACACCCTGCAGAAGGCCTTCCTGCTGCGCTCGTGTTCGGACAGCGTCTACGAGACCCGCACGCGGCCCTGCATGCTGCATCAGATCCGCCGCTGCTCGGCGCCCTGCACCGGGCTGGTCAGCATCGAGGACTACAACGGCCTGGTGGACCAGGCGGGCGCCTTCCTGCGCGGCAAGAGCCGGGCGGTGATCTCGCGCATGTCGCAGGAGATGCAGGCCGCCTCCGACGAGATGGAGTTCGAGCGCGCCGCGCGCCTGCGCGACCGTATCCGCGCCCTGGCCTCCATCGCCCAGGAGCAGCAGATCAATCCGGAGACGGTGGAGGAGGCCGACGTCTTCGCCCTCCACGCCGAGGGCGGCCAAGCCTGTGTGCAGGTGTTCTTCTTCCGCGCTGGCCAGAACTGGGGCAACCGCGCCTACTTCCCGCGCGTCGACAAGAGCGACGAGGACGCCGAGGTGATGAGCGCCTTCCTCGGCCAGTTCTATGACGACAAGCCGATCCCGCGGCTGGTGCTGGTCAATGTCGAGCCGTCCGAATGCGAGCTGCTGGCCGAAGCCCTGGCGATCAAGGCCGACCGCAAGGTGGAGATCAACCGCCCCCGACGCGGAGAGAAGTGTCGCCTCGTCGATCACGCCCTGACCAACGCGCGCGAGGCTCTGGGCCGCAAGATGGCGGAGAGCTCGGCCCAGTCGAAGCTGCTGGCCGGCGTCTGCGAGGCGTTCGGCCTCGAAGGCTCGCCGGAGCGGATCGAGGTCTATGACAACAGCCACATCATGGGGACCAACGCCGTCGGCGCCATGATCGTCGCCGGACCGGACGGCTTCCAGAAGAGCCAGTACCGCAAGTTCAATATCCGGGGCACGGACATCACCCCGGGCGACGACTTTGGCATGATGAAGGAGGTGCTGAAGCGCCGCTTCTCGCGCCTGGTGAAGGAGGAGGAGGCCACTCTTGACGGAAAGGGCGAGGCCGCGCCGCGCCCGGACCTGGTGCTGATCGACGGCGGGGCCGGCCAGATCGCCGCGGTGATGGAGGTCATGGCCGACCTCGGCGTCGACGACATCCCCGTGGTGGGCGTGGCCAAGGGGCCGGACCGCGACGCGGGCCTGGAGCGGTTCTACATCCCCGGCAAGCCCTACTTCATGCTCGAGCCCAAGAGCCCGGTGCTCTACTACCTGCAGCGCCTGCGCGACGAGGCGCACCGCTTCGCCATCGGCACGCACCGCACGCGCCGCGCCATAGACATGAAGAAGAACCCGCTCGACGAGATCGAAGGGGTCGGGCCGGGCCGCAAGCGCGCCCTGCTGCACGCCTTCGGCTCGGCCCGCGGCGTCAGTCGCGCCTCGGTAGACGACCTGGCCAAGGTCGAGGGCGTCAGCGGCCCGCTGGCCCAGCGGATTTTCGACTTCTTCCACAAGGCCTAGCTTCTGCTTGAGCTTCCGGCCGCCGGATGCGTTACGCTCCCATCGCAAATCACCGAGGCCTGGATATGAAGTCGCTGCCGAACATTCTGACGTCGATGCGCCTGGTCCTGGCGCTGTTCATGTTCGTGGCGCTGGCGGCCTCGGCAGGCGCCATGCCCTACGTCTCGGACCGGCTGACGCCGGAGATGCAGTTCGCCCTGCAGCGCTGGGCGGTCTACGCCTTCGTGATCGCCGCGGTGACCGACTTCTTCGACGGCTGGCTGGCCCGGAAGATGAACGCCACCAGCGTCTGGGGCGCGATCCTCGACCCGATCGGCGACAAGGTGCTGGTTTGCGGCGGCATTCTCGGCCTGATGGCCCTGGGGCCGCAGCCGATGGTGCTGCTGCCGGCCGGGCTGATGCTGTTCCGCGAATTCACCGTCAGCGCCCTGCGCGAGGTCGGCGCCGGCAAGGGCGTGAAGCTGCCCGTCACCCTGCTGGCCAAGTGGAAGACCACCCTGCAGCTCACCGCCCTGGCGTTCGAGTTGGTTGTGGCGGCCTGGGGCGCCTTCAGCCTGCCGATGGAAGGGCAGGGCGCCGTGGCCAATTTCGCCCACGCCCTGTTCTGGCTGGCGACCCTGGTCACCCTGATCACCGGCGCCCAGTACTGGGAGCAGACCCGCAAGGCGCTGCGGGCCTGAGCCCTCAGCACTCGGCGAGGTTCACCGCCAGTCCGCCGAGCGAGGTCTCCTTGTAGATCGCGCTCATGTCCTCGCCGGTGCGCTTCATGGTGGCGATCACCTTGTCGAGGCTGACGGTGTGCTGGCCGTCGCCCAGCAGGGCGAGGCGGGAGGCGTCGATGGCTTTCACCGCCCCCATGGCGTTGCGCTCGATGCAGGGGATCTGCACCAAGCCGCCGATCGGATCGCAGGTCAGGCCGAGATTGTGCTCCATGGCGATCTCGGCGGCGTTCTCGATCTGGGCGTTGGAGCCGCCCAGCACCGCGGTCAGGCCGGCGGCGGCCATCGAACAGGCCACGCCGACCTCCCCCTGGCAGCCGACCTCGGCCCCGGAGATGGAGGCGTTCTTCTTGTAGAGCGCGCCGATGGCCGCCGCCGTCAGCAGGAAGGTCCGGCGGCCCTGAGCCGTGCCCTGGTGGAAGCGGTCGTAGAACCGGAGCACCGCTGGCAGCAGCCCGGCCGCGCCGTTGGTCGGGGCGGTGACCACCCGCCCGCCAGCAGCGTTCTCCTCGTTCACCGCCAGCGCCCACAGGTTGACCCAGTCCAGCGCCGCCAGCGGGTCGGCCAGCCGCCGGTCGGCGTCGACCGTGAGGTTCTGCAGCACCTGGTGGGCGCGGCGCTGCACCTTCAGCCCACCGGGCAGCAGGCCGTCGGCGCGCAGGCCGCGGTCGATGCAGGCGTACATGGCCGCGGCGATCTCATCGAGCCCGGCGAAGATCTCGGCGTCGCTGTGGCGCACACGCTCGTTGGCCAGAACCAGTTCGGCGATGGTCAGGCCCGCGCCGGCCGCCTGTGCCAGCAAGTCCTCACCGGATGCGAAGGGGTAGGGGACCGGCGGGCCGGCGTCGGCAGGGGTGTTCTGGCCCATCTCCGCTTCGTCGCGGACGAAGCCGCCGCCGATCGAGAAATACAGGCCCTCGGCGACCGGACGGGCGGCCGCGTCGCTGGCGACGAACCTCAGGGCGTTGGGATGTTGCGGCAGCCGTGTGCGCCCTTCCCAGACCAGGTCCGTCGCCTCGTCGAAGACGATCTCCGGCCCGCCGCCGAGCGGCAGGCGGCGCACCGCGCGGACGCGGGCGACGACGGCGTCCGCCCGGTCGGGATCGAGGCTGCGCGGCTCGAAACCGGCCAGGCCCAGGATCACCGCCCGGTCGGTCGCATGTCCCCGGCCGGTGAGCGCCAGCGAGGCGTAGAGGGTGACCTCGACCCGCGCCACCGCGCCCAGCCGCCCCTCCGCCGCGACGCGATCGAGGAAGCGGGTCGCGGCAGTCATGGGGCCCATGGTGTGGGAACTGGAGGGGCCGACGCCCAGCTTGAAGAGCTCGAAAACGCTGACGTTCATTCCGGCCCCGGTGCGTCGTTCACGACATCGGATTGGCCGGCGGCGGCGGATCCCCGGGCAGGGGGATGAATTCCTTGTCGTCGGCGTCCGGCAGCTTCATCCGCCCGGCCCGCCAGTCGGCCTTGGCCTGCTCCAGCCGGTCCTTCGAGGACGAGACGAAGTTCCATTCGATCAGCCGCGGCCCCACCGGCTCGCCGCCGAGCAGCATGACGATGGCGTCGGTCGCGGCGGTGAACAGCACCGGCTGGCCGGGCAGGAAGACCAGCATCTGGCCCTCGTGATACTTCCGGCCTTCCACTTCCACGACGCCCTGGGCCACATAGGCCGCGCGCTCGGGGTACTCGGCCGGAAGCTGCGCCCGCGCCCCCGCCTTCAGCGCCCAGTGGACGTAGAACATCGGCGAGTGGACCTTCACCGACGCACGGGCGCCGAACGCCTCGCCGGCGATCAGCCGCGCCCACAGGCCCTCCGACTCGTAGGTCGGCAAGTCTTCCGGATCATGGTGCGCGAAGGCCGGTTCGATCTCCTCCAGCTCTGTGGGCAGGGCGACCCAGGTCTGGATGCCGTTCATCCGGCCGCCGTGGGCGCGCAGGTGCTCGAAGCGTTCGGAATGGGTGATGCCGCGGCCGGCGGTCATCCAGTTCATCTCGCCGGGCGTGATCTCCTGCGTCGCCCCGACGCTGTCGCGATGGGTGATCTGGCCCTCGAACAGATAGCTGACCGTCGACAGGCCGATGTGCGGGTGCGGCCGGACGTCGACATTGCGGCCGAAGCCGGCGGCGAACTCGGCCGGGCCCATGTGGTCGAAGAAGATGAAAGGCCCGACCATCCGGTGCGCGTGATGCGGCAGCACCCGCCCTACCTCGAAGCCGCCGAGATCCTTGCGACGCTGGTCGATGACGCGTTCGATCATGTCCTCACCTCTCGTAGGCCAGGCTCAACCCTGGGCGCTTACATAGGGGCTGACCAGCCCCAGCGGCGCCGCCGTGGTGTTCTTTACCGAGCGGATCACGATCCGGCTCTCGATGTTCGACACCAGTCCAAGTGAGAGCAGACGTTCGCGCAGGAACGAGTCGAAGGTATGCATGTCGCGCGTGACGATGCGCAGTTCGTAATCGGCCGCGCCGGTGACGGTGGCGCACTGGACCACCTCCGGCATCTTGCCGATCGCCGTCTCGAAGGCGTCGAGATTGTCCTTGGTCGGCAGCGACAGTTTCACGGTGCAGTAGACCTCGAAGCCGAGGCCCAGCAGTTCGCGATCCAGGATGGTCACCCGGCGCTGGATGACGCCGGCGTCCTCCAGCCGCTTGATCCGCCGCCAGCAGGGGCTGGAGGACAATCCGACCCGTTCGGCGATCTCGGCGACAGAAAGTCCCGCGTCGTGCTGGATAAGGTCGAGGATCTTGGCATCGACCGCGTCAAGGGCTTCCTGCAACTTTTCCTCCTTCATGTGGCCCTGGCGAGCCTGGTTCTTGCCCCGGAACCTGACGAGGGGGGCACGCTTTTGGCAAGCAATTGCCACGCTCTTATATGATCTTCCAAGAGGGGCGGGAGGCCCAGAAGGAAAGAAATTGCGATGCGGCACTCTGAAGTGACGCTCGACGACAAATTTCTGCTCACCGAGGGCCGGGTTTTCATCACCGGGGTCCAGGCGCTCCTTCGCGTCCTGATGGATCAGCACCGGCTGGACCGCGCCGCCGGGCTGAACACCGCCGGTTTCGTCTCCGGCTATCGCGGCTCGCCGCTGGGCGGCCTCGACCAGCAGGCCGGCCGGGCCGCGAAGCACCTCAGGGCCGCCGAGGTGGTGTTCAAGGAAGGCCTCAACGAGGACCTCGCCGCCACCGCCGTCTGGGGCAGCCAGCAGGCGAACCTGTTCCCGACCGCCCTCTACGATGGCGTCTTCGGCATGTGGTACGGCAAGGCGCCGGGTGTCGACCGCACCGGGGACGTCTTCAAGCACGCCAACTTCGCCGGCGTCTGGCCGAAGGGCGGGGTGCTGGCGGTGGCCGGCGACGACCACAACTGCAAGTCCTCCACCCTGCCGTCGCAGTCGGAGTACGCCTTCCAGGACTTCGAGATGCCGGTGCTGTCGCCGGCCGATGTGCAGGAGGTGCTGGACTACGGCCTGCTGGGCTACGCCCTGTCACGGTTCTCCGGCCTGTGGGTCGGAATGATCGCCCTGGCCGACAGCATGGACAGCGGGGTGACCATCGACGTCGGGATCGGCCGGCACAGGTTCGTCACGCCCGACAGCTTCCGCATACCGGCGGGCGGCCTCGGCATCCGGCTGAAGGACCAGCCCATGGACAAGGAGCGGCGGCTCCGCACCCAGAAGCTTCCCGCCGCCCTGGCCTTCGCCCGCGCCAACCGGATCGATCGGGTGATGCTGGGCTCGAACCGTCCGCGCCTCGGCATCGTCTGTCAGGGCCAGGCCTACAAGGACGTCGTCGAGGCGTTCGCCGCCATGGGCATTTCGAACCGCGAGGCCGCCGACCTCGGCGTCGCCATCTACAAGGTCGGCATGCCCTGGCCGCTGGAGCCCCAGGGGCTCCGCGCCTTCGCCGCCGGCCTCGAGACCCTGATGGTCATCGAGCACAAGCGGCCGCTGATCGAGACCCAGGCCCGCGCGGCCCTCTATGAGCTGCCCGCCCATGCGCGGCCGCGGATCATCGGCAAGGTGGACGAGCGCGGCCATCCGCTGCTGTCGGAGATCGGCTCCCTGTCGGTGGCGGAGGTGGCCCTGGCCATCGCCGACCGCCTGCCGCCCGGGCCGCACATGGAGTGGGTGCACGACTATCTGGCGCGGGTCTCCGCCGCTTCGATGGCCGCGGTCACCCTGGCCTCCGACCAGCAGCGCAAGCCGTTCTTCTGCTCCGGCTGCCCGCACAATTCCTCGACGCGCCTGCCCGAGGGCTCCCGCGCCCTGGCCGGCATCGGCTGCCACTACATGGCCAGCTTCAGCGACCCGAACACCGACCTGAACAGCCACATGGGCGGGGAGGGCCTGTCGTGGACAGGGGCTGCGCCCTTCACCAGCGAGAAGCACGTCTTCGTCAACCTCGGCGACGGCACCTACAATCACTCCGGTTCACTGGCGATCCGGGCCGCCGTCGCGGCGGGCGCCAACATGACCTACAAGCTCCTGTTCAACGACGCGGTGGCCATGACCGGCGGCCAGGCGGCCGAAAGCGGCTTCACGCCCGCCCAGATCACCCGCCAGCTCGCCGCCGAAGGCGTGGCGAAGACCGTCGTCGTGGCCGCCGAGCCGGAACGCTACAAGGGCGACGTGGGTCTGGCCCCCGGCGTCACGGTCAGGCCACGCGCCGAGCTGATGGATGTGCAGCGCGAGTTGCGCGACACCTCTGGCGTCACCGTCCTGCTCTACGATCAGGTCTGCGCCACGGAAAAGCGCCGCCGGCGCAAGCGTGGCAAGCTGGACGCGGCCCCGATGCGGGTGATGATCAACCCGCTGGTCTGCGAGGGCTGCGGCGACTGCTCCAGAACCTCCAACTGCGTCTCGGTCGAACCGCTGAACACCGAGTTCGGCCGCAAGCGGAAGATCAACCAGTCGACCTGCAACCAGGACTATTCCTGCCTCGACGGCTTCTGTCCGTCCTTCATCACCCTGGAAGGGGCCGAGAACCCGCACAAGGCGGCCATGCCGGCCCTGACCGCCGACTCCACGCCCCTGCCGACCTTCGAGACCCTGACGGGCGTGAGGAACATCGTCTTCACCGGCGTCGGCGGGACCGGCGTCACCACCGTCGCCTCGATCCTGGCCATGGCCGCCCACGTCGACGGCCGCGCCGCCTCGGTGGTCGATATGACCGGCCTCGCCCAGAAGGGCGGGGCGGTGTTCAGCCACGTGCGCATCGGCGAGACGGAAGACACGGTGGTCGGCGGGCGCGTGCCGGCGGCCAGCGCCCATGTGGTCATCGCCTGCGACCTGCTGGTGGCGGCGGGCGCGGACGCGCTGTCGCTGTACGCCAAGGACCGCACCGTGGCGGTGGGCAATGCCGACTTCGCCCCGACCGCCGACTTCGTCACCGACCGCGACGTGCGCTTCGACGCCGACGCCCAGGCGCGCCGGATCGCCGCGGCGGTGAAGTCCTACGACGCCATGCCGGCCCAGAACCTGGCGGTGAACAACCTCGCCGACGCCATCTACGGCAACATGATCATGCTGGGCTTCGCCTGGCAGAAGGGCGTGATCCCGGTCTCCAGCCGCGCCATCTACCGAGCCATCCGGCTGAACGGCGTGGAGGCCGAGGTGAACCTCCAGGCCTTCGAGCTGGGCCGCAAGGCCGCCCACGATCCGGAAAGCCGCGGCCGGCGCGAAGACGACGTGCCGACGCCCGAGACCCTGCCGCTGGCCGACCTGATCGCCCAGCGGGCCGGCGAACTGCGCGCCTATCAGAACGAGGCCTACGCCCGCAGGTACCTGGCCCAGGTCGAGAAGGTCGCCGCTGCGGAAGCGCCGCTCGGCTCCGAAGCCCTGACTCGGGCGGTGGCGGTCAACCTCTACAAGCTGATGGCCTACAAGGACGAGTATGAGGTCGCCCGGCTCTATACCGACGGCCGCTTCCAGGCCTATCGCGACGAGACATTCAAAGGCGGCCGGACCAAGGTCTGGCTGGCCCCGCCGCTGATCGCGCGCAAGGGGCCTGACGGGCGCCCGAAGAAGATCGCCTTCGGCGGCTGGATGCTCGACCTCGCCTTCCCGACGTTGAGCCGAATGAAGGGCCTGCGCGGAACCCCGCTCGACATCTTCGGCTACACGGAGGAGCGAAAGATGGAGCGCGGCCTGATCGCCGATTACGAGGCGGGCGTGGCGCGCCTGGTCTCAGGCCTGACGGCGGAACGCCTGCCGCTGGCGGTGCAGATCGCCGCCGTACCTCAGAAGATCCGGGGCTTCGGCCACATCAAGGACGCTTCCGTTCGCCCGGCCAAGGCCGAGGAGAAGCGGTTGTGGGCGCAGTGGAAGACGGCGGGCGAGCCGGCGTTGGCGGACGCCTAGTAGGTTTGCCAGATGGAAACGGTCTTGGAGAAGACGCCCGCCCGGGCGTGCCGTCCCTTGATGAACACGTAGAGCCGGCCGCCGTCGCCGAAGTTCATCTTCAGGGCGGGATCGGAATCGACCTGCAACAGCAGCCGCCAGTCTTTCGAGGCGCGTTCGATCGCCGGCGTGGGTTCGTCGCCGGTGTCGGGATCGAGCCCGCGGGCCAGCTGTTCGCAGGCCAAGGCCATCGACCCGTTCTGGATTTCGCTCGGATAGCCGCCGATCCGATGCTGCAGTTCGTCGCCGAACGGGGCGTTTGTCGCATCGGCCAATTCGTCGAGATCTTCGTCCGACAGGTCCACTTCTCGAGGGTCGACGTTCAGCCAGTCCAGGCTCGGAACGGAAATCAGCCGCAGAAAATCCACGCGGCGTTCGCCGAAACGGTGCTTCGCCGCAAGGTCGGACGGCGCAGGCGTCAGGCCCCGTGACGCCGGGTCGGAGGAAAACAGAACCTGCACATGGTCGCGGAAACCGTACCGCTCATCGTCGTTGAACGCATACAGCGCCCCCGTATCGGGGAGCCACTCCGGCCCGCCGGCGGCGCGCACCTCCGCCAGATCGAGTTGGACCAGGAAGGCGGACGTGCGACCTTCGCTGACCGGCCAGCCAATGCCCTCCGGCAGTTCCGGTTCGCCGCCCAGCTTTGAAAAACCGGGGGCCTTTGACGGCGTCAGCAGCAGCGTCGGCCTCGCCAGACGCTTCATCCGAGCTCTTAGCCGGGTTGCATCCTCGCCGGTCGAAACCTCCCGCCGCCTTCGTACTTGAGCGAAAACACTGCGCCATCCGAAGTACAATATCGTCAGTACGATGAGCGCGCCGATGATGGTGAGAGGGTCCTTCATCGTTCGCGAGCCGCATCAGTGGCGGTGACGGCGCCGTTCGGAGCCCACAGATGGGCCCATCTCGCCCAACCCGGCGTCCCACGCCAGTAGCGCTCAAGCTCGCCGTACCGCGCCTGCCCCTTGTAGCGGCCGTGGATACGACCGTGCACCTCCGGGCTGGGCATCGCCGTGATGTTGGGAGGTTGATTCTTGATCGCGTCGGGCACGCGCTTCCCCCAGCCGCCATTCGGGATTATGCCATGATGGCCGTGCTGAAACGGCTCCAGCATGTCCCGCCTGCCCATCCATTTTCGGGTCGCATTCCAAGTGTGTGAGCCGGCCATCTTCAGGCCGCCTTTTGCAATGCCCTTCGCGGCAAACGTTCCCGGAATAAGGTCGGCGGCGGCCAATCCGCCATTGATCACCGCGCCTCCCCAGTCGCCATCGTGTGCATCGGCGATCGCCTCGCGTGCCGAGCCCCATACAGGCACGAGCGACTCCGCGAGCCCTGGGTGCTTGGCCCAGTACCCGCCGTCAGTCTCCCGCCCCGGAGAAGTCTCCACTCCAATCGGCGCCCCGATCTCTTCCGCCTCGCCAGCTTGCCGCAGGTTGTACGCGCGCTGTCGCCGCATCGCCTCTTCGTGGGCCGCCGCGTCGGGGTCCGGTACGGACCTCGGTTGATCGCCGCGCGCGAATGATCCTGATGCCGCCATTCCCATCCTCCCAGCCTCAGGCAGACCATTTCATAGAACGGGGATATTAGCGAACAAAAAGAGAACCATTTATGCTAGGCCGTTCTCCTTAGCGGCGTCGGCGGTCGCGCGCCGTCGCGCGGGTCAATCGGCCGTCAACCTCACCAGGATCGAACCATCCGCCTGCTCGGTCACGCTGATCGCGGCATTTGGATCGATCTCGCCGACGTCCACATCCTCGCGAGGCGCGATCAGCCAG